>JALYKF010000209.1 GCA_030774905.1 Chloroflexota bacterium | reverse complement strand
GTACGCGTGCGCACCGAACACGTGCTTGATGGCGGCGGTCTCCTCGCGGTCGTTCGGCTGCGTCGAGGTGCCGTGCGCGTTGATGTAATCGATCGCGGTCGGCTCGAGCTTCGCGCCGTCGAGCGCCATCTGCATCGACCGAGCGTTCCCCTCGCCCTCGGGTGACGGGGAGGTGATGTGGTACGCGTCGGCGGTCGCTCCGTACCCGACGAGCTCGCCGTAGACATGCGCCCCGCGGGCCAGGGCGTGCTCGCGCTCCTCGAGGATGACGACGGCGCCGCCCTCCGAGAGCGTGAAGCCGTCGCGATCCTTGTCGAACGGACGCGACGCATGCTCCGGGTCGTCGTTGCGACGCGACATCGCGTGCATCGTCGAGAACGCCCCGATCGCCAGCGGGAGGACCGCGGCCTCCGCGCCGCCGGCCACCATGACGTCGGCCTGACCACGGTCGATGATCGAGGCGCATTCGCCGATCGCGTGCGCGCTGGACGCGCATGCCGACACGTGGGTGAGATTCGGGCCCTTCAGGCCGAATTGCATCGAGACCTGCGCGGAGCCGGCATTGGCCATGAGCATCGGGACGAGGAACGGCGAGAGCCTGCTCGGCCCGCGCTTCTCCATGAGCAGCACTTGCTCGACCAGCGTTTCGAGACCCCCGACGCCGGTCGCGATGGAGACCCCGACGCGCTCGGCCTCCTTTGAGATATCCAGCTTGCTGTCCGTGAGGGCCTGCGACGCGGCCGCGACCGCGAGCTGCGCGAACCGGTCGGTGCGGCGAGCGTCCTTGCGGTCCATATATTTCGTGGGATCGAAGTCCTTGACCTCGCCGGCCATCTGCGACTCGTAGGGGCTGGGGTCGAACCGCGTGATGCGCGCGATGCCGCCACGGCCGTGCATCATCGAGTCCCATGTCGCATCGACGGTGTCGCCGATCGGCGTGACGGCGCCGACGCCGGTAACGACGATCCGTTTCACGACGTCACCCGCGCGCGCAACGCCCGAACGGCCTCGCGGATGGATGGCGGGTCGGACACGTTGATGAGCTTGACGTCGGCGATGCGCTTCACGAGCCCGTTGACGACCTGACCGGCCCCGATCTCGACGAACGTCGACGCGCCGCGCTCGGCCATGAACCGGACGGACCGCAGCCACTCGACGCGCTGCGACAGGTGCCGGACCAGCATGTCGGGGATGCGCGCGCCGCTCTCATGTGGCGCACCGCTCGTGTTGGAGACGATCGGTACGACGGGATCGCGGAACTTGAGCGTGCGCATGAACGATGCGAGGTCGTCGCCGATGGCGCCCATGGCCGGGAAGTGGAACGGTCCCGAGATGCGCAGGGGCACGACCTTGCGTGCACCGTTCTTCGTCAGCGCGGCACTGACCTTCGCGACGGACTCGTTGTCCCCCGCGATCGTCACCTGTGCGGGTCCGTTGTCGTTCGCCACCACGGCGCTTCCGGGCGGCACCGTCTCCCTGATCACGCGGTCCACATCGGCCGCCGACATGCCGATGACCGCCGCCATCGCGCCTCGCGCGCCCTTCGTCGCGGCCAGCCGGCCGCGCTCGGTCACGAGGCGGAGGGCATCCGGGAACGTGAGGACGCCCGCGGCGACCAGGGCGCTGAATTCGCCGAGGGAGTGTCCGGCGACGAACGACGGACGGAGGTCGTCGGGCAGCGCAGCGACCCCGCGCGGCTCGTGGCCGTCGCTCAGCCGGCCGCTCGCATCGGCCTCGTCCTCGGCGAGAGCCTCGAGGAGGGCGACGCTCGTGGTGACGATGGCCGGCTGCGCGACCCGCGTGTCGTCGAGCTTCTCGGCGGGTCCGTTGAAGCAGATCTCGCTGAGCTTGTAGCCCAGGATCCGGTCGGCCTCCTCGAACACGGCGCGCGCGCGGGCGGAGGCTTCGAACACCGCGCGGCCCATGCCGACGGACTGCGAGCCCTGACCCGGGAACACGAATGCGAGCGGAGCGGCCACCGGCCAAGGCTACCAAAGCGCGCTCGTCGCCACTCTTTCGCTACAGTGACCCTGTAGCGAATATCAGGCCGTACGACCAGCGCGAGCGCGCCCGCCGGCGCGCCCGGACCCACGCGGCCATCGAGGCCGCGACCCTGCGGGAGGCGGCGAAGCGCGGCTACGCCGGGCTGCGGATGACCGAGATCGCCCGGCGCGCGCACGTATCGGCCCGCACTGTGTACCTCCACGCCCCGTCGAAGGAGCACCTGGTGCGCGACACCCTGCGCCGGCGCGCCGAGTCGATCATCCGGCGCGTCGAGCGATGGCAGCCGCGCGGCGACACGCCGGAGGGCATCGTCACGGAGCTCGTCGCGCTGCACGAGCGCACCTACCGCACCGAGAGCGCGACGCTGGAGACGCTCACGAGCGGCGGCATGCCGCGTGACGTGGCCGAGGTGCTCCGCGAGCTTGATGACGTGCGGCTTGCCCTCATCACCCGCACCCTCGAGGGCCTGGCCCGCCGGCGCGTGCTCCGCGTGCGGACGTCCGAGGGCATCGCGCTCGCGCATGCCCTGCTCGCCTACCCCACGTGGCGCACGGCCCTCACCGGACCGGCGGGCCGGCGCGCACCGCGATTCGTCGCCGCCGCCCTTCGCAGCGCGCTGCTGTCATGACGCAGTCCCGCTGGTCCGATCAGGCATTCCTCAGCGCGGCGCACGCGTGGATGCAGGCTACCGCGTCTGAGCGCGGCGTCCCCATCGACGGCGGCATCGAGCACGTGCACGTCCGTCCGTGGTCGACGGTCTTCAAAGGGGTCGGCCCAGGAGGTCCGCTCTATCTCAAGGCCTGCGGCCCGACGCAGGCGTTCGAGCCGGCGGTCATCGAGCTCGTCTCGCGCGAGACGCCTGGCCTCGTGCCCGACGTGGTCGCCCGCCATCCGACGGAGCCATGGGTCTTGCTGCGTGGCGGCGGCGAGCAGCTCCGCGTCCGCATGCCGGGACATGCGCAGCTGGCGGTCTGGCGCGAGCTGCTCCCGCGCTACGCCGAGCTGCAGCGGCGTCTGGCCGGCCGCCATGCGGAGCTGCTCACCGCCGGGCTGCCGGACCGCCGCCTCGAGCGCATTCCGGAGCTCCTGGAACACGTACTCGCCGACGACCGCTCCGGCGCGCTCGAGCCGCGCCGCGAGGTCGGCGCGCTGTTGCCCTCCATCCGCGGCGCATGCGCGGAGCTTCGAGGCTTCGGCATCGCCCCGACGCTCGACCACGACGACCTCCATGACCACAACGTGCTGGTGGAGGGAGCTCGCGCGGTGATCATTGACTGGGGCGACGCCTCGTTGACCCACCCGTTCCTCACGCTCGCGGTCACGCTGGAATTCGCGGCAGCAGGGGCCGGCCTGGAGATCGACGCGCCCGAGATCCAGGCCCTGCGCGACGCGTACCTCGGGCCGTGGAGCGCCGGCGCGCCGGCGCGCGAGCTGCAACGTGCCGCGCAGCTCGGCGCCGCGCTCGGCACGGTCACGGGTGCGCTGACGTGGTACGAGATCATCAGCCTGATCGACGGGGTCGCCGCCGACGAGCCGGACGAGATGGCCTCGATGCTCCGGCGAATCGCCCGCGCCATTGCGCGCCTCGAGCGGGCCTAGACCTTTTCCAGCTCGAGCTCGGTCGCGACGCCGTTCAGCGGTCCGGTCCAGGTATGCCCCCGCCCGGTCCGCCCCGCCTCGACGGCGGTGGCGAGGGTCTCGCTCGCGACGAGATCACGGAACCGCTCGATGGTCGGCCCGATCGCCCCGCCGTAGCGGAGCGCGATCCGGTCGGCGATCTCGAAGCCGGCGTCCTTCCGCAGGTCGTTCACCTTGCGGACCAGCTCCCTGGCCAGACCCTCGGCCTCGAGGTCGGGCGTGAGCGTCGTTTCGAGCGCGACGACCGCGCCGGCATCCGTGCCGACGGTGTGGCCCGCGGTGCCCTCGTGCGAGATAAGCACCTCGTCCGGCCCGAGGGTGAACCCTTCGACCACGATGCCCGCATCGGTGGTCGTGTAGGTCCCGGCCTGGAGCGCCGCGCGCACTCGAGGCAGATCCTTGCCCAGCTTGGGACCGAGCGCCTTCAGCTCGGGCTTCACGGTCTCGCGCACGAGGCCTTCGGCCCGGTCCCGCACTTCGAATGACTTCACGTTGAGCTCGTCGCAGATCATCGTGGCGAGCTCCGCCTGTCCGTCCAGTGCGCCGTGGTCCCGGTCGTTCGCGTCGAACACCGCGATGAGCTTCGCGAGCGGTGTACGCGTCTTGACCCCGGCGGCGGAACGAGCGGCGCGGCCGAGCGCGACAACGCGCATCGCCGCGCGCATCCTGCGCTCCAGCTCGTCGTCGATGCGCTCCGCGTGGGCCTCGGGATACGCCGTGTGATGCACCGACGCCTCGGCGCCGGCTCGCGCCGTGCGAACGAGGTTCTGGTACATGTTCTCGGCGAGGAACGGCATCATCGGCGCGAGCAGCTGCGCGAGCGTGGTGAGCGCTTCATAGAGCG
>JALYKF010000208.1 GCA_030774905.1 Chloroflexota bacterium | reverse complement strand
AGTTGGAAACGTACTTTGCCGGCGAATTCTCCCACGCGTTGGACGAGAAGGGTCGGCTGGCGGTCCCCGCAAAGTTCCGAGCCCGCTTCAAAGAAGGAGCGGTCGTGACGCGTTGGATGAACGAATGCCTCGCGGTGTTCCCGACCAGTGAGTGGGAGGCGATCAACGCCGAGATCCGCAAGCGGCCCCGGACGGACCGGACGGTCCAGACCTTCGTCCACTTCCTCGTCGGGGGAGCGCACGAAGCGGACCTCGACGCCCAGGGCCGGATCGGGATCCCCGCGCACCTCCGACAGTACGCCGGCCTCGGGGGCGACGCGATCGTCGTCGGCGCCAATGACCGGCTCGAGCTCTGGGAGCCCGACCGCTGGCACGCCCGCCTCGCCCAGGTCGAAGGGTCCATCAGCGACAGCCTCTCGGACCTCGGGATCTAGCGATGAAAGGATCCACGAGCCGGTTCTCCTGGCCGAAGTACTCGCCGAGCTTGCTCCCCATGAAGGTGGCCGCTTCCTCGACGGCACGGTCGGCGGTGGGGGACACGCAGGTGCCCTCCTCGACGGCACCGCGCCGGATGGCCGGCTTCTCGGGCTCGACGTCGACCCTGCGGCTCTTGCGGTCGCGGGACGGGAGCTGGCGCGCTTCGGCGGTCGCGCCGTACTCGTCAACGCCAACTTCGCGGATCTCGCCGCCGTGGCCCGCGAGCACGACTTCGTCGGCATCGACGGCGTCCTCCTCGATCTGGGCCTCTCCTCGATCCAGCTCGCCGACGGGTCCCGCGGATTCAGCTTCCGCGCGACCGGACCCCTCGACATGCGAGCCGACCCGCGACTCGAGCGCACGGCGGCCGATCTCGTGAACACCTGGGACGAGCGTGACCTTCGGCGGATCTTCACCGAGCTCGGTGAAGAGCCCGAGGCGGCGCGCGTCGCCGGCGCGATCGTGCGCCGGCGCGCCCGTGGCCCGTTTATCGCGGCCGACGAATTCGGGCGCTTCGTCGCGGGCGTGAAGACCCGCCGGCCGCGCATCCAGAAGATCGACCCGGCCACACGCGTCTTCCAGGCCCTCCGCATGGCCGTCAACGACGAGCTCGGGAACCTCGTGCGCGGCCTCGACGCCGCACTGAGCGTCCTGCGGCCGGGCGGCCGCCTCGCGGTCATCTCCTTCCACTCGCTCGAGGATCGGGCCACGAAGCAGTTCATGGCCCGCGAATCGCGCGACTGCATTTGTCCTCCCCACCTCCCCACCTGCGTCTGCGGTCACCGCGCGGGTTTGCGCGTCGTCTCACGTCGGCCGTTGATGGCGGCTGCCGCCGAGACGATGCGCAACCCGCGCGCCCGCAGCGCAAAGCTCCGCGTCGCAGAGAAGCTCGCGCCATGATCGCGTCGCAGGCGGTCCGGCTTGTTTCGGCGTCCCCTAAAAGGGGCTCGGCCGCGCCGGGCAAGGCCCGGCGCCACCGCCGCGCTGTCTCGGCGGTTCCACTACGCCGCGAAGCAGCCCCGCGAGTGGTCCGCGCCGCCTCGTGGGATCTTCGGATCTTCGGTCTCGCGATCGCAGCGATCCTCTTCTGCTTCGCCATCGCCGTCGTGTACGTCAGCCAGACGACCGCGCTGTCCGTCGCGGGATACGACGTGCAGAAGCTCGCCGCGCAGCGCGACGAGCTCCGCCGCCAGAACTCGCTGCTTGAAGTACAGGGCGCGCGCCTCGACTCGCCCGCGCGCATCGCGGCCGACGCGCAGCGCCTCGGCATGGTCCACGCCCGCTACGTCCCGGTGATCCCCGCACAATCGCTCATCGCAAAGCGCTAACCAGCCCCGAGCGCGAGGAGGAAGGGTGCAGACGGTCGGATCCCGGCGTCTGCGATTGCTATTCGCGCTCTTCGCCGTCGCCTCGTTCGTCCTCGCCGGCCGGCTCGCGTACTGGCAGACGTTCGGCCGCGCGGACCTCCTGGCGCGCGCGACCGGGCAGGTGCGCAGCGACCTCGTCGTCGCCGCGCAGCGGGGCGACATCCGCGATCGCAACGGCGCCATCCTCGCGACGACCATCGAGCTGCGCTCCCTGTACGCGTTGCCGTCGCGGATCCCGAAGGCCGAGCGACCGCGCGTCGCCCACGAGCTCGGCATCCTGCTCGGTCGCGACTCGACGCCGATCCTCGCGGCGCTGGAATCCGGCGCGGAGTGGCTGTACATCCAGCGCTGGCTCCCCGAGGAGGCGGCGAGCGCGATCGCCGCCCTGAAGGTGAGCGGTCTGGGGTTCCAGAACGAGCCGAAGCGCCTCTACCCGAACGACTCGATCGGCGCCGCCGTCCTCGGATTCGTCAACGACAACGGCGACGGCATCAACGGGATGGAGGGCTACTACGACGCGCTGCTCCGCGGAACGGATGGACGCCTCGTGGTGGAGCGCGATCCGGCGGACCGCGACCTCGCGGTCGGCCTGCGCGAGGCCGTTGCCCCGCGGAACGGCGCCGATCTCACACTCACGATCGACCTCGTCGCCCAGACCGCGGCCGAGCGCGAGCTCGCCGCGGCCATGCGGAAGGAGCATGCGACGAGCGGCTCGATCCTCGTCGTTGACCCGGCCGACGGGTCGATCCGCGCGCTGGCCTCCGCGCCCGGCTACGACCCCGCGGCCGTGCGCCTCGCCGATCCGGAGTCGCTGCGGGACCGCGCCATCGCGTGGCCGTTCGAACCCGGCTCGACGATGAAGGCCGTCACGATCGCCGCTGCGCTGAACGAGCACCTCGTGAAGCCCACCGATGCGTACAACGACGTCGGGTACACGATCGTCGGCGGTCGCAAGTTGAGCAACGCCCTCGGGAAGGCCTACGGGCACACGACCGTCACCCAGGTGCTCGAGCGCTCGCTGAACGCGGGCGCCGCGTGGGTTGGCCAGAAGGTCGGCGCGGAGCGCCTCATCGACTACTTCGGACGCTTCGGCTTCGGCCGGCCGACGGGCGTGGACCTCGCGGGCGAATCGAGTGGCACCGTGCGGCCGCTCGCCGAGTGGTACCCGGTCGATGTGGGCACGGCGTCGTTCGGTCAGGGATTGAGCGTCTCGCCGCTGCAGCTCGCGATGGCCTACGCGGCCCTCGCGAACGGCGGCACGCTCTACCGCCCGTACGTCATGGCGAGCCGGCGCGATGCGGATGGGGAGCACCGCACCGCGCCGGTCGCCGTGAGCCAGCCCGTGACGGCCGAGACCGCGGCGACCGTGCGGGGCATGCTGGTGTCGACGGTCGACAACGGCATCGCGCACAACGCCGCGATCGCGGGGTTCAGCGTCGGGGGCAAGACCGGCACTGCGCAGATCGCGAGCCAGGACGGGAGCTACGTCGACGATCTCTACGTGAGCTCCTTCGCCGGCTTCTTCCCCGCGGACGATCCGCAGTACGTCGTCCTCGTCGTCCTCGAGAAACCCGACTCGCGTCTGCTCGGCACTCTGACCGCCACCGACGCGTTCAAGGCAGTGGCGCAGGACATCCTTCGCTACGCCCGCATCCAGCCGGATCGCAGGCCCTAGTCGTCGTCGGGGCCCTAGCATCGACCCCGTTGTTCACGCTGGAACGACTCCTCGCCGCGAGCGGCGGGCGTGTGGTCCGCGGCAGCCCGGACCCTGTGCTGCGATTCACCGGCGGCGCGTACGACTCCCGGCTCGTCGAGGGCGGTGAGTGCTTCTTCGCGCTCCGCGATCAGCGGGACGGCCATGACTTCGTCGCGGCGGCGCTCACCCGCGGCGCGCGCGCGGCGGTCGTCGAGCGGCTCGTCGACGTCCCCGATGGCGCCGTGCTCATCCTGGTGCCCGATGTCCTCCGCGCCCTCCGGGCGGTGGCCGACGCGCTACGAGACGAGCATCCCATCCCGGCCGTCGGCATCACCGGCAGCGTCGGCAAGACCACGACGAAGGAAGCGGCGGCCGCGGCCCTGGGCGCGCGCTACCGCGTGCTCCGCACGCAGGCCTCCTTCAACAACGAGATCGGCGTGCCGCTCACCTTCTTGCGCCAGGAGCCGACCCACGAGGTCGCGGTCATCGAGCTCGGCTTCTACGTCCCCGGCGAGATCGCCGACCTCTCGCGCCTCGTGCGCCAGCGCATCGGCATCGTGACGACCATCCCCGAGATCCCCGTGCACTTCGCGCGCACGCCGAACGTCGACGCGATCGTGAACGGCAAGGCCGAGCTCATAGCGGCCCTGCCTGCGGATGGCGTCGCCCTCTTGAACGCGGACGACCCGCGCGTCCGTGGCATGGCCTCGCGCACGTCGGCCCGCGTGATGCTCTATGGCGAATCGGCCGATGCGGAGGTCCGGGCGACGAACGTGCGCGACGTCGGCCTCGACGGGATCCGGTTCACGGCCGAATACGACGGGGCTCGGACCGAAGGCATGCTTCCGCTGCCGGGCCGGCACCTCCTCGGCTCCGCGCTCGCGGCCATCGGAGCCGCGGTCGCCCTCGACGTGCCGCTCGACGAGGCTGCGCTCGCGCTCGGCACGCTCGAGCGTCCCGCGCACCGGATGAGCGTGCGCCGGGCCGGCGCGCTCACGGTCATCGACGACTCGTACAACTCCAGCCCCGCCGCGGTGCATGCGGCCCTCGTGGTCCTTCGTGGCGTCGATGGGCGGCGCATCGCGGTCCTCGGCGACATGCTCGAGCTCGGGACGCTGTCCGTCGGCGCACATGAAGCGGTCGGCGCGGACGTCGCCGCCAGTGCCGATGCCCTGGTGGCGGTGGGTGAGCTGGCCGCGACCATCGCCGCGGCCGCCGAGCGCAACGGGCTGCGCGAGGTGCACCGCGCGGCCGACGGCGGCGAAGCGCTCGTGCGGCTCCGCCAGCTCCTGCGGCCGGGCGACACCGTGCTGGTGAAGGCGTCGCGCGGGCTCGCGCTCGACAAGCTGGCCGACGAGCTCGTGCGCGCGGAGGTCCGGGCCTAAATGGCCATCCTCTCGCTCGGCGTGCTGCTCGCCGCGTTCATCATCGGCCTCGCGCTCGGCAGTCCGTACATCAACCTCCTGCGCAGGCTCCGAATGGGGAAGCAGATCCGCCGCGAGGGGCCCCAGTCGCACTACGCGAAGCAGGGCACGCCGACGCTCGGCGGCCTCCTGATCATCGCCGTGGTGACCGGCCTCTGGATGATCGTGTTCGCGATCCTCGAGGAGCCCCAGCGCGGCGACTTCGTCGCGCAGACCGTCGTGCCGATCGGTGCGCTCGTCGCCGTCGGCGCGCTCGGGTTCATCGACGACTACGTGAACATCGCGTACGGCTTCGGCATTCGAGGCCGGCACAAGCTCGTGTGGCAGCTCATCGTCGCGGTCGTCGGATCGGTCTACATCCAGCGGCACTTCGCGATCACCGGCGTGTTCGTGCCCGCGGTCGGCGAGGTCGAGATCGGTGCGGTCGCCTTCGTCGCCCTCGCCGTCTTCGCGATCATCTCGACGTCCAACGGCGTCAATCTCATCGACGGGCTCGACGGCCTCTCCGGCGGCACGCTCGTCTTCGCGTTCCTGTCATTCGCGTTCATCGCGGCCGCCCGTGGCTTTCCGTGGCTCGTGGTGGTGTGCTCGATGATCGTCGGCGCGCTCCTCGCGTTCCTCTGGTTCAACGCCCATCCGGCCGAGATCATCATGGGCGACGTCGGCTCGCTCGCGCTCGGCGCGACCCTGGCCACCGTCGCGCTCACGACGGGATTCATCCTGCTGCTGCCCGTCGCCGGCTTCCTGTACGTCGTCGAGAACCTCTCGGTCATCCTCCAGGTCGGCAGCTTCAAGCTCCGCGGCCGCCGGATCTTCCGGATGGCCCCGATCCACCATCACTTCGAGCTCATCGGCTGGCCGGAGCAGAAGGTCACGATCCGGTTCTGGCTCATCGCCGCGCTCGCCGGGATCATGGCCGCCGTCCTCGCATTCGTGACACCGGTCACATGACCCTCCTCGAGGACACCTGGGTCGAGCGCGACGGGATCCTGTGGTCCCCGGCCCTGGGACGGCTCGGGCTCGTGGCCGGCTTCACGACCCGCGGCCTGGGCAGCATGGCCGGTGGCGTCCATCCGCTCGACGAGCAGGAGCGCAACCGGCGCGCGCTCGCGGCGCAGCTGGGCTTCGACCGGGTCGTACGCCTCCGCCAGGTCCACGGCGACAGCGTGGTGCGGGCCGACGACGTCGGCGATCCCTGGCCGGAGGCCGATGGCATGTGGACCGATTCGAAGGGGCTGCTGCTCGGCGTGGCGGCCGCCGATTGCGTGCCCATCCTCATCGCCGACCCGGGGGGCCCCATCGGCGCGGCGCACGCCGGGTGGCAGGGCACGTCCACGCGCATCGCGGTGCGACTGGTCGAGGCGCTCGTGCGCAATGGAGCAGACGCCAGCCGGCTCGTCGCGGCCATCGGGCCGTCGATCGGGCCGTGCTGCTACGTGATCGACGAGCCGCGGGCCGCGACGATCCGCGAGCGGCTCGGCCCGGACAGCGGGGACGTCCTCTTCGCTGGCGCGGACGGCCGGCCGGTGTTCGATCTGTGGTCGGCGAACGTGCAACAGCTCGAGCAGGCCGGGGTCGGCACCGTCGAACGCTGTGACGTGTGCACCAAGAGCGGCGGCGCGGACATCTGGAGCCACCGCGGCGAGAGCGGTCGCAACGGCACCGGCCTCGGGATCATCGGGCGACCGAGGCGATGAGCCTCACCTTCGATCCCGATGTCGCGCCGCGTGACTTCGCCGGCCGGCGGGTGACCATCGTCGGTCTGGGCAAGGGCCGCACCGCCGCCGGCATCGCGCGGTTCCTCGTGGCGAACGGCGGGCTGGTCACCATCACGGACCCGCTCCCGCGAGAGAAACTGAAGGACGGGATCGCGCGGCTCGGCGAGACGCCGGCGGAGCTCATCCTCGGGCCGTCGAGCGACGACGCCGCGCTCGCGGATCCCGATTACGTCTTCGTGATCAACGGCGTCCGCCCGCGATCGGCCACCGTCCAGCGCGCCGTGCAGCGCGGCATCCCGGTGCTGACGGAGATCGGACTCTTCTTCCGCCTCTGCCCCGCGCCGATCATCGGCGTGACCGGCACGAAGGGAAAGAGCACGACGTTCACGCTCATCGCGCGGATCCTCGAGACGGGACCGAAGCGCGTCATCGCGGGCGGCAACATCGGGACGTCGATCATCGACCTCCTGGCTACGATCTCGGCGGACGACGCGGTGGTGCTCGAGCTCTCGAGCTTTCAGCTCGAGACCCTCGGCCGCAGCCCGCACGTGGCGGTGGTGACGAACGTCCTCGAGGACCACCTCGACCATCACGGGACGCGCGACGCATACGTCGCCGCGAAACGCAACATCCTCGCCTGGCAGGGGCCGCGCGATGTCGCGGTCCTCAACCTCGATGACCCGACGGCGGTCGCGCTCAACACCGGCGTCCCGTCGGAGGTCCGAGGCTATTCGCTGACCTTCCGTCCCAAACGGGGCGCCTGGCGCGACGTCGACGGCACGCTCACGCTGGTGGATGGCGCGACGACGACGCCGATCCTGCACGAGCGCGAGCTGCGGATCCCCGGCCGGCACAACGTCGCGAACGCGCTGGCCGCCGCGACCGTCGGCGATGTCCAGGGGATCCCGGCGCAGGCGATCGCGGGCGTGCTGCGCGAGTTCGCCGGGCTGCCGCACCGGCTCGAGCGGGTCGTCGAGGCGGACGGCGTGCTCTACGTCAACGACTCGCAGGGCACGACGCCGGTGGCGACGATCACCGCGCTCACCGCGTTCGGGCGACCGTCGGTCGTGATCCTCGGCGGCGTGTCCAAGAACGCGGACTTCACCGAGCTCGCTCGCGCCGTGGTCAAGGACGCGCGCGGCGCGGTGCTCATCGGCCAGTGCGCCGACGAGATCGCCGCCGCGCTCGATCGGGCCGGTGCCGCGCGCAAGCCGCTCCCCGTCGAGCGCGCGTCCACGCTGCCGGAGGCCGTCCGGAAGGCCCGCCGGCTCGCCCAGCGCGGCGACGTCGTGCTGCTGTCGCCGTCCGCGCAGTCCTTCGACATGTTCTCGTCGTACGAGGAGCGAGGCGAGGTCTTTCGCGCGGCGGCGCGCGAGCTGGCGGAGGCCCGCGCATGAAGCCGCTGCGCCTGCCGACGCACACCGGCTACGACCTGATGCTCCTCTCGGTCGTGCTCGGCC
>JALYKF010000207.1 GCA_030774905.1 Chloroflexota bacterium | reverse complement strand
GTAGTCGGCCGGATAGCCGTCGTCCGGGATCACCAGCCCGGTCTTCCCACCGAGCTCGAGATAGCGGACCGCGACGCTCCGACCGAAGACGTCGAGCTGCGTGCCGGCGTCGTTGATGTAGTACTCGCGCTGGACCGTCGCGCCTGAGAACGCCAGGACGTTGGCGAGCACGTCACCGATCGGTCCGCCGCGCGCATTGGCGACCGTGACCGGGCCGGTGGGATTCGCCGAGACGAACTCGACCTGGAGCTTCTGACCTTTCAGCGCGTCGTTGCGGCCAAATCGATCGCCCTCGCTCGCGATGACGTCGACCTGCTTCGCGAGCCACGCCGGATCGAGCCGCACGTTGATGAAACCGGGGGGCGCCGCGGCGACCGAACCGATCGCGTCCCGCGCCGGCACACGCTCGGCGATGGCGTCTGCTATCTCGAGCGGCGGCCGTTTCAGGGGTTTGGCCAGCCGCATCGCGATGTTCGCTGCGTAGTCGCCGTGACTCTTGTCCGCTGGGCGCTCGATGTCGACCGCCGCGGCGCGCGCGACATCACCCCAGCCGAGCGCGTCGCTCGCGGCCAGCACACCAGCAGTCACGGCATCGTGGACGAGGTCGCGCGCGGTGGTGGTCACCGCACCGAGTCTGCCGGAAGCGTCGCCGCGGCGTCACCGCGCGGCTCGTGCGCGCGAAAGAACACCACGAGCAGCGTCGCCGCGACGAGATACGAGGCCACGAGTGTCGCGAGGTTCGCGGTGTAGCCAGCGGTCCCGAGCTCGGCGCGCACGACGCCGGAGAGCGCGGCGCCGGCGGCCGACGCACCGTTCCAGCTGATCGCGAACACCGCGACGGCGCCCGCGCGCTCGACCGGCGCGAACGAGGACAGCTCGAGCGCGGTGAAGTTCGGGGTCGAGCCGTACATGAGCGCGGCCCGCAGCGCGAGGGCGGCCCACGCGAGCAGTGGCTGTCCGGCGACGGCCGCGAGCACCGCGAACGGAAGCGATGCGAACACGGGGGCGACGATGGCGAGCAGCGGGGGCAGGCGCGGCACGATGAACCGGCCGTTAACGATCGCCCCGACGCTGCCCGCGATGGACAGCGCGCCGATCGCGAGGCCGACGCCGGCGATCGGCAACCCGAAGCGGTCGGCGAAGAACAGGTTCGCGAACGGGAGGAAGCTGCCCGCGCCGAAGCCGAACGCCATCTCGATCGCGACGAATCGCAGCAGCAGGCTCCGGCGGTGCGGCGGATCGAGCGCCCCGGCGGCGACGGCGGCCGGACGGACGAACAGGATCGGGATGGCGGAGGCGATCGCGAGCACGCCACCGATGCCGATGACCGTGCGGATCGTCAGCGGGTCGGTCTCCCCGAGGCCGAGCGCGGCGCCGACGGGCGCAGCGAGCGCGCCCGCGATCGCGATGGCCGCGAAGCTCGCGAGCGCGCTCAGCGCGATCTGCTGGCCGAACATGCGCGGCCGGTCCAGACCCGTCGTCGCGTCCGCAACGAGGGCGCTCCCCGACGACGCGACGATGATCCCGCCGAAGCCCGAGAGCGCGGCGCCGACGAACAGCAGGGGAAGTGCGGTCTGGGTGAGGATCACGACGACCCCGAGGCCGGTCACGCAGCCGCCGACGAAGATCGCATTGCGCCGGGGCATGCGACGCGGCAGGAGCGCCGCCGGCAGCGCGCCCGCGAGGCCGCCGAGGGCCTGCGCCCCGCCGAGGACGCCGATGGCCCGCGCGTCGAACCCGAGCGCGCGGTACAGGAAGTTCAAATAGAAGAGCGCGATGCCGAGGCCAAGGCCGCCGAGCGCGCTCGCGACGATGTACAGCGACGCATCATGCCGGCGGAGCGCCGGCGGCGCGTCAGCTCTGACGGCCGAGGGTGAGGTCGACGGTCTGCTGCTTCCCATCCCGGATGATCGTGAGCTTCACCTTATCGCCCGGCCGCGTGTGCAACAGGATCGAGCTGATCGGATGCGTACCGTCGATCGATGCGTCGTTGATCTTCGTGATGACGTCGCCCGCCTTGATGCCGGCCTGCGATGCCGGCGAGCCGGTGAGGATCTGCGTCACGATGATGCCCTGGGTCTGCGCGGGCAGCGAGAGCGAGGCGGCCAGGCGCGACGTGACCAGGTTGTAGCTGATGCCCATCGCGCCCCGGTCGATCTTCCCGTTCGTGATGAGCTCGTTGGCGATCTCGCGCACGGTGTTGCTGGCGATGCTGAATCCGAGGCCTTCGGCGCCGGCCTGCCGGTTCACGAGTGTGTTCATCCCCACCACCTGCTTCGTCGCGGCCCAGATGAGCGGCCCGCCGGAGTTGCCGCTGTTGATGGCGGCGTCCGTCTGGATGAGGTCCTCGAGGACCACGACGTCCGTCTCGGGGACGCGCCGCCCCTTTGCGGACACGATGCCGGTCGTCACGGTGTTCTGCAGCTCGCCGAGCGCACTGCCGATGGCCACGACCGTCGCGCCGACGGGCACGTCGTCGCTGTTGGCCAGCGCGGCCGCCTTGAGCCCCTGCGCGGGGACCTGCAGCACGGCGACATCGGTCTTGTCGTCGCGCCCGATGAGCTTCGCGTTCTTCGCGACGCGGTTGTCGGCGAAGATGACGTCGAACGACGCGCCCGGATCGGCGTCGCGGACGTTCTCGATGACGTGGTTATTGGTCGCGACGTACCCGCGGGCCGCGTCGATGACGAAGCCCGACCCGCGCGACTGCTCCTGTCCGTTCGGCAGCCGGTTGATGACCGTGACCACGGTGGGCAGCAGCTCGTTCACCACGGCGACGACATCGTTCGTCCCGCCTGACGGTGCGTTCACGGCCGGCGCGGTCGGGAGCAAACCCGGCGCAGAGGTTGAGGTCACGCTGCCCGGGGTATCGGTGGTAGGAGCGCCACGCTGGGCGGCGACGAAGCCTCCGGCGGCGCCGCCGCCGATCGAGCCGACGACGAGCGCCAGCACGGCGATCGCGACGGTGCTCGGACCGCGGCGCGGTGGAGGTGGTGCGGGGGGCGTGGCCCAGAACGGGGTATCGCTCATCTGGGGAAGTTACCGCTTCGCGCGTGCCGCCGTTTCGGCGCCGGCGGCCGCGGCCGCGGTGCGCTTGCGCCGCGCGGCAGGCTTGATGAGCTCGGGCTCGACGAGCTGCCCGACGGCGGTGGCCCGGATCTCGAGATCGACGTGGGAATCCGGCTCGATCGTGACGTTCCAGGAGCACGCGATCTCCGTCTGCTCGTACAGGCGCTCGAAGCCTTCCTCGGAGTTCGCGATCGCGTAGATCGGCCGGACCGAGGTCTCCGCCGGCGGATCGATCGCGAAGGTGATGTCGAAGTGGCGGGCCTCGGAGTGGACGGCGATCTCGGTGACGTTCCGCGCGCCTTCGAGCGCCTTGCCCGGTGTCGTCTTGCGGGTGCCGAGCGTGATGAGATCGCCGACGTTCGCCTCACCGACGAACGCGACGTTCGACGTACTCGTGAAGGTGAGCTCGATGGTCTCTTCCCCTTCGTTGCGAAGGCGGTAGCGCACGCCCGCGGCGAGTCCCTCGTCCGCGATCCGGATGTCCTTGCGGATGCCGAACCCCGGGACGCTCGCCAGCGACTTCGCCGGCGGCTCGAGGATCAGGCTCACCGTGCGTGCTTCGCGCTGTGGCGTGAGCTGGTACGGAAGGGCGTGCAGGCTGACCTGCTCCTCGCGCCCGACCCTGAAGCTGTCCTGGAAGAACGCCCGCCGCGCGTCGTCGTACTCGAGGAGCTTCACGAGACCGCGCTCCTTTGCGCGCACGACCTCGTGGATCGACTTGCTGTCCTTGTCCGACGCCTTCCCGATCTTGACCTTGCCGGCCTTCTCGGCGCGCCGGAGCTGCTCGTGCTCGTTCTCCGGCCGGCGGGCCAGCGTGTCGATGAGGTTCGTCGCCGACGCGTAGATGTCCCACTCGATGATCGAGCCGCCATGGATGTGCACGAACACCGCGCCCGCGTTGCCGCGGAACAGGTATTCGTCCAGCCCGTCGACGTCGTAGTCGCGCTGCTCGCCGGCGGCGACGCGGCGCTCGGCCAGCAGTCGCTCCGCGCGCAGCAACGCGCCGTACGCGTCTGCGCGGAGGTGCGGCAGGTAGAGGCCGCCGAACACGCCGTGCCAGTACACATCGTTCGTCTGCGCCCGCCAGAGGTTCTGCTGGGCCTGACGGACCTCGGGAGACGCGTCGAGGATGCTGCGGCGCGCGAGCTCCTCGGAGACGATGAGCATCCGCTTGTGGAGCGCATTGGACTCGGGGTACTTCGCGAGGAAGTTCCGCCACGGGGGCAGCGCCACGAGCGACGCGAGGTCGTCCTTCAAGGCATTGCGCGCCTGCGTGAAGCGTCGCGCCGCGCTCGCCTCGAGCGACCACTCGCCCATCTCGTGATATGTGCCGCCCGGGACGTACACGCGGCGGGACGGCTTCTGGAAGATCCACGCGTCCTCAAGGGTCGTGGTCTCGA
>JALYKF010000206.1 GCA_030774905.1 Chloroflexota bacterium | reverse complement strand
GAGCAGGAGCTGCTCACGATGCCCTTCGACGAAGCGGTCACCAAGCTGCGCGCCGGCGAGGTCGCGCAGCTCGCGACCGCGGCCGCGCTCGGGCTCGCGGCCATCGCCCTGCGCCGCTAGTCAGCTACCTCGATGACCGCTGGATCCCAACGATTGTGCGGACGGTCGATGACCTCGAGCGGATTCGTGTTGACGACGAGGCCGTCGGCGGTCTCGCTGATGTGGAAGAGCTGCAGCGGCTTGGGCGCGGGGCCGTCGACGACGACCGCGGTGTGCTTGTCGTACTTGGATTGATGGCACGGGCAGTGGAAGAGATCTTCAGCCGCCGACCACGGCACGGCGCAGCCGAGGTGCGTGCACTTCCGATACGCCGCGACGATCCCGCCGGGCGCGTGGAGCAGGAAGAAGTGGCCCTGCCGGAACAGGATCGGCGCGTCGTTCGAGGCTTTGAACGCTGCGAGCACGTCGGCCTTCGAGCCGACGTTCACCGGGACGCCGAGCCCCACGATCTTCCGCACCTGCATGTACGGCACGACAGACCCGAGGATCTCGACGCCGGCGAGCGTGAGCGCGCCACAGAAGCCGAGGCGCAGCAGCTGACGGCGGTCGACGTGTGCAGACGGACGGGTGCGGATCATCGCAGTCCTCCTACAATGCCGTAGTAGGACAGTACGCCCACGGCCCGGAAAGTCCAGCGGAGCCTGGAACTAGGGGTTGAGCCGGCTCTCCTGGCCGCTGTTGGCGGGCATCTCGGCGTCGATCACCCAGCGCACCGAGTTCGCGCACGGGCAGGCGCCGCCGACGCGCGCGAGGCGCGGCATCGACTTGAGCGCGTTCTCGAGCTTGACCTTACCGGTCGCGACCCCGCGCTGCAGCTCGGCCCAATGCTTCACGTCGATGGAGGCGAGGTATGCCTCGGGCAGGTGGTCGCGGACGTGCTCGATGTAGCGCTCGACGTCCTCGAACGTCGATCCGTCGACGCCGATCTGCTGGAACGCGTACTCGCCGCGCCGGCGGAAGAACCCGGCGTGCGGCAGCTTCAAGAGGTCGTCGTCCCATGACAGGCCGTCGACCGTCGCGCGATCGGCCTTGATCCGCGCGTACAAGGCGTCGGCGTCGTCGCGTGAAAGCTGCGGGAATCGCGCGCGGACGTAGCGCTGGTTGATGTCGTCGAGCATCTTGTCGACCTCGGCGATGTACTCGTCCTGCGCGACGCGGTTCGTCTTGTCCTTGAGCCCGAGGCGCACGTTCGTCTTGCCGCCCCGCTCGTCGCCGAACATCTCGAGCCCCCGGCCGTACCACTTGCAGATCGCGCGCTGCATCGCCTGCATCGTGATCAACGCTTCGGGTCGCGCGGCCGCCTCGGCCCAGCGGCGCATCGGGATGACGCCCGCGGCGAGGTGGAACGCCTCCTCGCGCAGCATCGGCGGCATCGAGGCGGCCATCGGCTTGTAGGCGTTCACCTTCTGCATCGTGAGCTGGTACTTCCCCACCCGGTCGATGAACGCCGCGAAGACCACGTTATCGACGAAGCTGTCGTACTCGAGGTTGAACGCCGCGAGCACATGGGAGCCGGTCTTCATCGACAGGATCTCTTCGACCATGTCCTGTGGCTTCGTGTCGGTGACGGGCGACCAGTCCGCGCTCGTGAGCAGGTGGATCATCTGGTAGCCGTGGCGGAGCTCCTCGGCCATCACCCGTAGCACCCACGCCTGGTCTTGCGGATCGCTCGCGCGCGCGAGCGTCGCCTGGTGCTGCTGGATGGAGCCGAACTCGGTGGAGGCCTGCGCGCGGATGATCGCGAGCAGCTCTTCCGCGGCCTTGGGGTCGAGCTGTTTCGGCTCGATCGCCTTGGGTTCGCCCTTCCGGTCTCCGACCTCGATCTGGTCGGGCATGTTCTGCTGGATGCGGGCGCAGAGGCAGAATGCGTCGTCCTTGGGGAAGTACGTGTCCCACTGCTCCGCGAGGCGCGGGTAGTCCGGGAAGTTGTGGCGCTGCCAGTGGAGGACCGCTTCGTGATATTGCCGCGGTAGCTGGTGCTGCTGGTCACTCATGCGGCAACCTCCCGTCCGGTCCTGATTCGCATGAGCAAAGTCTAGGCCGCTAGAGGCGCTTCTCCAGCGCCGTCAGCGCCGCGGGCGTGAATTGCATCGCTTTGAGGAAGCCAGCGATGTCGGCATCGGCGGCCGCCACCATCGTGCGGGCGATATGCGCGCCCTGATCCCGGAAATGGGCGAGGAGCGCGTCGATCAGCTTTCGACCGAGATCGCGTCCGCGGACGTCCGGGTCCACGCCGAAGAACTCGATCCATCCGGTCGGCTCCTCGAGGCCGAACTCGCCGCCGCGCACCTCGCCCATCATGAAGCCCGCGACCTTGCCCGCGACCTCCGCGACCTGTGATGACTCGGAATCCCGGCGGATGTAGTAGCCGACGCGCTGCTCCCAGACCTCAGGGCGGTATTTCTTCGTGATGCGCTCGTCGATGCGGGTGATGCCCTCGATGTCGAGCTCGGTCATCGGTCGGATACGCACGTCATCGGACACGGGGCGCAGGATAAGACGACCGAGCGAGGCCCCGTACGGGATCAACGGCGTGTCGGCATCGGGGCGCGATGGCCCGACGTACGATGGGCGTACATCAGTCAGGTGCTGTAGCTGCGTGACGCATGCGGACCGGTTCGCTCGATTCGCTCAGGAATTCGCATGGTCGACCGCTCAACGACAAAGCGAGCCTCTGTCGTCTTGATCGCCGAGTCAGCAAACCGCCGCTGACAGAGCGGACACCGCCAAAGTTCGGAGCGGGAAGGGATGACCATCCGAACTGCCCGGCTACGGGCCCTCTACGTGTGCATCACCGCGGCGATGCTGCTGCTTGCCTTCGGCACGCAGTCCAGCGCCGATGACGGGACGACCACCCCGGCGCGCGCAGTGCCCCTCGCCCGCGCGCTACCACCCACCTTCGCTTCCTATGACGCCCTCCTGAAGACCGCGTCCGCGATCGCGAATCAGCAAACCACGCTCCATGCGCAGGTCGTCGCCGCGATCGCGGACGGCGAGATCGCGAAGTCCGCCCTGGCCACGGTCGCCGACCCCCGGGTGCGCGGCGGGCTCATCCGCACCGAGCTGAACATCAGCGATGAGGCGGCACTCACCGCACTGCGGACCGAGATTGCGGCCACCGAGGCCACCAGGGCGCAGCTCATCGCGAACGGCGCGACCGTGGCGGCTCCGGCTACGAGCTGGACCCTGCCGCTCGCGGGTGAGGTCAGCCAGCCATTCGGACCGACCGACTTCGGCTTCGAGCCCTCCCGCACCTATCGCGGCACCTTCTACTGGGCCTTCCATGAGGGCGTCGACATCACCGATCCGGCGGGGACGCCGATCGTGGCGCCGGCCCGTGGCCGCGTGGTCTTCGTGGGCCGGATGATGGATGGCGCCGAGGTGGTCGTGCTCGCGCACGACAACGGTCTCGTCTCGCTCTTCGCGCACCTCGACGCCGGACCGCTCGCGCCGACCATCAAGGCCGGCGACCTCGTGCAGGCGGGTGATCGCATCGGCGCGGTCGGGCTCACCGGCATGACCACCGGCTACCACCTGCACTGGGCCGTCTATCAGAACGGCGAGCCCATCGATCCCATGTCCACGCTCGGGCGCTAGGCCGCCGTCCGGACCTGCCGGCGACCGCGGGTCAGCATGAACGCCAGGACGATACCGACGAGCGGGATCCACCCGAACACCAGCAGCCAGATCGCGACGTCCGCGGCGCCGCGGAGGACGGCCGCGAGCGTGGCGAGCGCCACGGCCACCGTCTTTGCCGGATCCCATGCCGAGCCGGGCGTGCCGACCGGCACGACGGACGGGCTGATCGACACGCTGATGGTCGAGAACTGCGTGCGCGTCGCGATCGAGTTCACCTGCCCTTGGAGCTGCTCGATCTGCGTGCGGACGTTGGAAAGGGCGCTGTCGATCTTGAGGATCTCGTCGATCGTGCCCGCACGTGCGAGGAGGGCGTTGTAGCGCTGCTCCTCGGCCTGCTTCGCGGTGAGCCGGGCCTTGAGGTCGACGAACTGATCGGTCACATCCTTGCCGTCCACGTTGGACGAGACGACCTCGGCGTCGAGCGCGCGGAGCTGGCGGAGCGCGTCGGTGAATCGATCAGAGGGAACGCGCATCACGAGGCTGGCGACCCGCTGCTCACCTGAGCCGCTCTGGCTGAGGCCGATGACATCGCCGCCTGCACCGGTCGCGACCAGCTGCACCTTGTCGGACATCGCCCACGGGTCGGCGGCCTTCATGGCGATGTTCGCCGTCAGGATGATCGAGCGCGTCGGATCGAACGCTTGCGGGACCGGCAGGCCATTGCTGCCGACCTCGCCGCCCTGAGCAGGAGCCGGCGCCGCGATCGCGACCCCGGGCTTGGAGGCCGCCTGGTCGAAGGTCACGCCTCCCTGGCCGGGCCGGCCACCGGTCGTCGTCGACGCCGCCGAGCATGCCGCCAGGAACAGGACCACCGGAACGACGCCCACCAGCCGCTTCATCACCTACCTGCCTTCTCCGGGACGTGCCCGGCAGCTAGGTAGACGTGCCTAGGGCCTGGTCGGTTCCCAACGGGGCCCGAACAGCTCCCGCGCGGTCAGGGCCACCGCCGCCACGAGGCTCGGAACGTCCGATCCGCGCTCCGCGGCGACGGCGGCGTAGGTCACGGCAACGAACGCCGGCTCGTTCCGGGCGCCCCGGTGGCCCTCCGGCGACAGGTACGGGGCGTCCGTCTCCACGAGGAGCGCATCCGTGGCCCGCGCCGCATCCCGGAGCGCGCGGTTGGCGCGGTACGTCACCGGTCCGGCGAACGATGGGACGAGGCCGATCGCGCGCCACGCGGCGAGCTCCGCCGGGCCTTCGCTATAGCAATGCAGCTGGCCGCGGACCGACCGCCCGTCGAGCATCGCCCGCACCTGCGGTCCGGCGTCACGGACGTGGACCACGACCGGGAGCCCGAGCTCGTTCGCGAGATCGAGCTGCGACAGGAAGGCCCGCTCCTGGACATCGGGTGCAGCGCTCCGTCCTGAAAGGTCGATGCCGATCTCTCCGATCGCGACGACCCGAGGATCCGCCGCAAGCCGGCGGAGCTCAGCGATCGCGGCGTCATCGAGCGATGCGGCGCGGTGCGGGTGGATGCCGACGGCGACGCGAATCTCGGCAGGGCCGGCTGCGAGAGCGAGCGCCGCGATGCTGGACCGCACGTCCTCACCGCAGGTCAGGATCCGTTCGATCCCGGCGGACCGGGCGCGGTCGAGCACCGCCTCGAGATCGCCGGCGAAGCGCGCATCGGTGAGATGCGCGTGCGCGTCGATCAGGCCTTCACGGGCTCCAGACGGGGGAACAGTGGCGCGCCCACGTGGGTGCGGCGGCCGGGCTCGAGCAGACCCCAGCGCGCCACGTCCGGCCACGGAGCTGTCGCCGGCGTCGGAAGCCCGAGCTGCGCGCAGATGGAATCCGCCACGTTCGGCATATACGGCCATACCAGGTGCGCGATGATGCGCAGGGCCTCGAGGCCCGCGTAGAGCGCGGCCCCGACCGGCAGCGCATTCGCTGGATCCTTCGCGAGCATCCACGGCTGTGTCGTCTGATAGTGCTTGTTCGCGGCGTCGACGAGCGAAAAGATCGCCGCGAGGGCGTCCGACAGGTGCAGCTCGGCCGCCGCAGCATCGTGCGCCTCCACGGCGCGGTTCGCGGTCGCATGCAGACCGCGCTCAGAGTCGCCCTCGCC
This sequence comes from Chloroflexota bacterium, assembly GCA_030774905.1. The sequence goes on along the minus strand of JALYKF010000206.1, from coordinate 2,330 downwards.
GCCTCGCGCGGGCACAACGCCGCCGCAGTACGTCTCGACCATCTTCATCGTGCGCGACACGAGATTTCCGAGACCATTCGCGAGGTCCGCGTTGAACCGGGCGTTGAACTGCTCCGGACTGACCGGCGAATCTTCGATCTTCTCGAACGGCGCGTCGCGCAGCACCAGGTACCGGATCGCATCCGCGCCCCACTCCTGCGCGGCCGCCATCGGGTCGACCATGTTTCCGCTCGAGCGCGACAGCCGGCTCTCGCCCATCGACAGGAATCCGTGCGCGAACACGTGCCGCGGCAGCTCGACGCCCGCGGCCATCAGCATCGCGGGCCAGTAGATGCAGTGGAACCGCGTGATGTCCTTGCCGATGACGTGCACGTCGGCGGGCCACCACTTCTCGAACGTCTTCTCGTCCGTGCCGAAGCCGATGCCGGTCACGTAGTTGATGAGCGCGTCGAACCAGACGTACACGACGTGATCCGGATGGTCGGGGAACGGGATACCCCAGGTCAGGTTGCGCCGCGACACGCTGATGTCCCTGAGACCGCGCTCGAGCCACCCGAGGACCTCGTTTCGGCGCGCTTCCGGCACACAGAAGTCGGGCTGCGTGCGGTAGAGGTCCTTCAGCTTGCCCTCGTACTTCGACAAGCGGAAGAAGTAGTTCTCCTCCTTCAGGCGCTCGATGTACTCGGGATGCGTGGGGTGGATCGGGCAGCGTCCATCGACAAGCTCGTCCTCGTCCTTGAACGCTTCGCAGCCCAAGCAATACAGGCCCTCGTACGTCGCGAGGTACACATCGTCGTTCGCGATCCAACGTCGTACGAACTCCTGCACACCCTTGATGTGGTCAGGATCTGTCGTTCGGATGAACCGGTCGTATGAGATGTGCCACGCATCGGCCATCTGCCTGAACTCGGTGGCATGCTGATCCACGAGGGCGCGCGTTGTGATGCCCTGCGCCTTCGCCGCGACCTCGTTGCGGGTCGCGTTCTCGTCCGTGCCGGTCAGGAAGAACACGTCGCGGCCGCGCTGACGATGGAAGCGCGCGAGCGCGTCGGTGCCCGCGAATTCGTACGCGTGGTGCAGTCCCGGACGATCGTTGACATAGGCGATCGCCGTCGTGGCGTAGAACTTTTGAGCCGGCATCTCGGTATTCTAGGTCGACGTAGTGGTGGAACGCGGAACGGCCACGCGCGCATCGATGGCCGTGCTGACGCGCGTCGGCCTGGTGATCCTCACCTTCGTGCTCATCGTCGTGCTATCGCAGGTGGCCCTCGTCTCCGCGCGGACCCGGCTCGAGCGCGCGGACCTCCTGACGATCGCGCAGCAAGCCTGGGAAGGGACCTCCGACTACTTCACGAGCCTCGCGTCGGGTTCGCTCGGTGAAGCGACCTCGACGTCGATCCTCGGCGGGCAACGGCGCGCAATGGGCCAGCTCCTGCTCGACGCGTACACGAAGAGCATGGTCCTCGTCGCCCTGGCCACGGCGCTCGCGGCGTTCGGTGGCATCCCCGTCGGGGTGCTGGCCGCCGCGGCGCGTCGAACGCGCGTCCGCGCGATCCTGCTGACGTTCACGACGCTCGCGGTGTCGATCCCGTCATTCCTGCTCGCGATCCTCCTGATCCTCGGCGGCGCGGAGGTCAACGCCCGCTACGGCATCCGCCTCTGGCCCACCTTCGGCTTCGGCATCGACGATCACCTCATCGTGCCGGTGCTGGTACTCGCGGCACGCCCGTTCGCGCAGATCGCGAACGTCGCCTACGTCGCCACCGAAGACGTCCTCCGGCTCGACTACATCCGCACGGCGCGCGCGAAGGGCCTCGTGGAGTCGGTGATCCTGGCGCGGCACGCGCTCGGCAATGCCGCTGTCCCGATCATCGGCGCCGTGGCGAGCGGCTTGTCCATCGCGCTCTCGACGCTGCCGGTGGTCGAGGTGTTCTTCAGCTGGCCGGGCCTGGGCTTCGCGCTCCTGCAGGCCATCCGGCGATTTGACGCGGCCACGACCGGAACGCTCCTCGGATCGCTGGCCGTGACGATCGCGATCGTGCGCTTCGGCCTGGATGCGCTCGCCGGCCACTTCGCGCGTCGCGCGACCGGCGTCGCCACATGAGGCGCGCGCTCACCTGGCAGCTCATTGTCGGTCTCGGCCTCATCCTCGGCTGGCTGATCCTCGGATTCGGTGCGCCGTTCCTCACGCCGGTGAACCCGTTGCAAGGTCACACGTTCATCCAGCTCGGCACGCGGTCGATCCCGGCGCCGTTCGAGCCTGGCACGTTCGGATTCCCGCTCGGTTCGGACCGTCAGGGCCGCGACATCTGGGTCACCGTCATGTACGG
>JALYKF010000205.1 GCA_030774905.1 Chloroflexota bacterium | reverse complement strand
GGGGCGGCGCTGGGCAGGACGCATGCGGCGAGCCATCAGCGCTGAGCTCGAGCCGCGCCTCGAGGTGGCCGCGATCGGGCCGCTGGTGGCGATCGACTCCGCTCGCGCACGGCTCGCGGCCGCGCATGCACGGGCGCGCGCCTAGAGTGCGTCTCCGAGCTTCGCGTTCTCGCGCGCGTCGATCGGCACGGCGACGATCGCCGGCCCGTCGGCGTCGAGCGCGCGCTGTAGCGCCGGGAGGAGCGCGTCCGCGCTCGCCACCGTTTCGCCGTGGATCCCGAATGCGCGCGCCAGCTGGACGAAGTCCGGATTCTCGAAAGCGATCCCGCCGGTCCGCTGGAAGCGCCGCTGCTGATTGGCCTCGATGACCCCGTAGCGACCGTCGACCAGGACCACGCACACGATCGCCAGGCCGAGCCGCTTCGCCGTCTCGAGCTCTTGGACGTTCATGAGGAACCCACCATCTCCGGCAAAAGCCACGACCTTGCGCTCCGGGCGCACGAGCTTGGCGGCGATCGCACCAGGCAGCGCGATGCCCATCGGCGCGAAGCCGTTCGCGACGATCACCGTGTTCGGTGCGTGCGCGGGATAGAGCCGTGACAGCCAGACCTTGTGCGCGCCCACGTCGCAGATGACGATGTCCTCATCGCCGAGGGCAGCGCGGAGCTCGGCAACGACGCGGCGCGGCCAGAGCGGGAACGCGTCGTCGCCCTTGACCCGCAGCTCGTGCCGCGGGCCGGTCGGCGCGGGCCGGGGTGTCACGAGCGGTCCGAGCGCCTCGAGCGAGTCCGCGATCTCGCCCACGACCTCCGTCGCGACGACGTAGCTCGCGTCGATCTCCGCGGGGCGGCTGTCGATGTGCACGACGCGCTTTTCGCCCTCCGGGTTCCAGAGCGCCGGCGCCCACTCGACGAGGTCGTACCCGATGCACACCACGACGTCGGCATTCGCGAGCTCGGGCAGCGCCGCGAGGTCGGCTCCAGGCTGCTGCAGGCCGGCGGATCGGAGCGCGACTGGGTCCCGATCGTCGATCGCGCCTTTGGCCATGAACGTATGCGTCGCGGGGATCCGCACGCGCGCCGCGAAGGCCCGCAGGGCCGCGACCGCGCCGTGGCCCGCCACCTCGCGACGGAGCACGCCGTTCCCGACGAGCAGGATGGGCCGGCTCGCTCCATTGATCACGTCGGCCGCCGCCCGCACTGCGTCCTCGCGCGCAGCGGCGTAGCGGGTCCGCCGCACCGGCATCGGCGTCGCGGCCACCATCCGCTCGGCAACGTCTTCCGGGATCTCGACGTGCGTCGCGCCCGGGCGCTCGAGGCGCGCCATACGGAACGCCGTCCGGATCACTTCCGGCGTGCCCTCGGGCAGCTCGATGCGCGCGCCCCACTTCACGGCGGGCGCGAACATCCCAAGGACGTCGACGTACTGGTGCGAGCGCTTGTGGAGCCGCTCGAGCCCCGCCTGCCCGGTGAGCGCGACGAGCGGCGCGCCGTCCAGCGTCGCATCCGCCACGCCGGTCAGGAGATTCGTCGCGCCGGGCCCCAGCGTCGCGAGGCACACGCCGGGATACGAGGTCAGGCGCCCGGCGACATCGGCCATGAACGCGGCGCCCTGCTCGTGACGAACGATGACCTGCGTGATCCGCGTGCTGTCCTCGAGGGCGAGGCCGAGGGCCAGCGTTTCCTCTCCGGGGAGCGCGAACACGTGGCGGACGCCTTCGTTCTCGAGACACGCCACGACGAGCTCCGCCACGTTCATCGGCGCGAGCCTACGGCGCGGTGGCTATTCGGCGTTCGCGACGGTCTGCTGCGCGGCGGCGGGTCCGATCCAGATCGTCTGAATGTTCACGAACTCCCTGATGCCGAAGCTCGAGAGCTCGCGGCCGTACCCGCTCTTCTTGACGCCGCCGAATGGCAGGCGCGGATCCGATGCGACCATCCCGTTGATGAACACCGATCCGGACTCGATGCGCCGGGCGACCGCGCGCGCCGCCTCGGTATCGGCAGTCCACAGTGCGGCGCCGAGCCCGTACGGGGAGCTGTTCGCGATCCGCACGGCCTCATCCACGTCGCGGACGGCGAGCAGTGCGGCCACGGGGCCGAACGTTTCCTCGGTGAGGACCGGCATGTCCTCGGTGACGTCGGCGAGCAGCGTCGGCTCGTAGAACCAACCCGTGCCGCGGCGCTTCGTGCCGCCGACGACGACGCGCGCGCCCATCCGCACCGACTCCGCAACCTGGCGCTCGAGCGCCTCGCGCAGGTCTCCCCGCGCGAGCGGTCCGACCTGCGTCGCGGGATCGAGCGGATCGCCGACGCGCAGGGCGCTGATGGCGGCGGCGAACCGGCGCTCGAAGTCCGCGGCGATTGGCTCTTCGACGAGGAACCGCTTCGCGGCGATGCACGATTGGCCGGCATTCTGGAACCGGGCTTTCGTCGCGGTCGCCGCGGCTGCGGCCACGTCCGCGTCCCGAAGGACGATGAACGGGTCCGACCCGCCGAGCTCGAGCACGGCCTTCTTCACGTGCCGGCCCGCGAGCTCCGCGATGCGGGCGCCGGTGTCGGTGCTGCCCGTGAGCGTCACGGCCCGGACGCGATCGTCCGCGATCGCAGGCTCGATCGCGGCTCCGGAGACCAACAGGGTCTTCATGAGATCGGGGGGAAATCCAGCGTCGCGGACCGCCTCTTCGATGGCGAGCGCGCACTGCGGCACGTTCGACGCATGTTTGAGGAGCGCGGCGTTGCCGGCCATGAGCGCCGGAGCGAGGAACCGGATGACCTGCCAGAACGGATAGTTCCATGGCATCACCGCGAGGATCACGCCCAGCGGCTCGAACGCGACGTAGCTCGAGCGGGCGTTCGTCTCGACCGGCTCGTCGGCCAGGTACGCAGCAGCGTGGTCGGCGTAGTGGTCGCAGTTCAACGCGCACTTGTCGATCTCGGCGAGCGCCTCGGTGATGGGCTTGCCCATCTCCGTCGTGATGAGACGCGCGTAGCGATCCTTGCGGTCGCGCAGGACCGTCGCGAGCAGGTGCATCCGCACCGCGCGCTCGGCCACGGGGACCACCCGCCACGACCGGAACGCCGCGTCGGCAGCCGCGATCGCGGCGGTGACGTCGGCGGTGGAATGCGGATCGAAGCGCGCGCGGACCGTTTCGGTGGCGGGCTCGATCGACTCGATCGTGGTCACGACGAAGCTAGGCGGCGGCTTCCTTGCGCGGACGACGGCCCCGCGGGCCAGCCGCGAAGTCGGGCTTCGCGACATCGATGATCCGGTGCGCGTATCCGTGGACCGCGAGCTCGTGGGCGTCGCGCTCGGCGGCGGCCGCGAGGAGCAGCTTCAGGGTCTTGTCGTCGGCCGGCGTGAAGACCACGTCACAGTCCATGGTGGCGCGGCAGGGGAGTCCTGATGTCTTCATTCGGTGGTTCCTCCAGTTGGTCTATAGCCGGTGGACCGGGGGGTCGGTTGGCAGCCGCGAGCAAAAGGAGCGGCTGTGACGTCCGGTGCGGCGTGGCGCGACATATGTCGCGTGGACGCTCAGGATACCACAGCGATAGTTGCTTCAGCAACTTTCTGGGCGTGCGGGCATCATTGCCGCCTGATGACGACCGTCGCCCGGGCGATCGGCGAGCGACTCCGCACGGCGGGGGTCCGGCACGTCTTCGGGCACCCCGGCGGCGAGGTCGTCGACCTGCTCGAGGGCTTCCGGCAGGCGGACCTGGAGTTCGTCCTGGCCAAGCACGAGACCGGTGCCGCCTTCATGGCCGAGGCCATGGCCAGCTCCACCGGTCGACCGGCCGCTTGTGTGGCGACCCTCGGGCCAGGGGCGACGAATCTCGTCACCGGCGTCGCCCACGCCTACCTCGACCGTGCGCCCCTGATCGCGCTGACCGGGCAGCTGCCCGTCGACCGCTACGAGGCGACGAGCCACCAGAAGCTCGATCTGCGCGCGCTCTTCGCCCCGATCACCAAGTGGCAAGCGCGGGTCGACGCGGGCAACGCCGTGCCGGCGATCGATCACGCGCTGCGGGTCGCGCAGCAGCCACGCCAGGGTCCGGTGTTCCTCGAGGTGCCGAGCGACGTCCCGTTGCAGGAGGCCGCGGCCGCGCCTGCGGAACCCTCCGCTCGCGCTGTAGCCGGTACGCCGGATGCCCGCGCGCTCGACGCTGCGAGGGCGCTCCTCCGGACGAGCATCCGGCCGGTGCTCTTCGCGGGCCTCGACGCGCTCGATCTGGCGACCGCGGCCGCCGTGCGCGCGGCGATCGTCAAGCTGGGCGTTCCGACGATCCTGTCGCCGAAGGCAAAGGGGCTCGTGCGCGATGACGATCCACTCTGCGTCGGCACGATCGAAGGTCTGGGGAGCGCGAAGCTCTACGACTGGATCGCGACGCGCGACCTGGTGCTGATGGTGGGGTTCGACCCTGTGGAATTCGATCGCGACTGGACGTCGACCGCGCCCGTCATCCACGTGTCGCCGCTTCCGAATGAAGACCGGCACTACCGCAGCGCCGTCGAGCTCATCGGGCCGGTGGCCGCGACGCTCGAAGCGCTTGCCGGCCCGGCGCGCAGCGTGGACGCTGACACGAGCGCGTTCCGCGACGAGTTCCGGGGTTGGGTCCGCCCCCGGCGCGCGGGGCTGACGTCGCAGGACGTCCTCGGCGCCCTCCGCGACGCGTTACCGGAAGACGCGCTCGTGGCCTGCGACGTCGGGTACAACAAGGCCGTCTCCGTGCAGTGCTGGCCCGCCTATGCGCCGCGAACGTTCTTCGTGTCCAACGGACTGTCCTCGATGGGGTACGGACTGCCCGCCGCGATCGGTCTGAAGCTCGCACATCCTGATCGCGCGGTCGCGTGCGTCCTCGGGGACGGCGGATTCGCGATGAGCGTCGCCGAGCTGGAGACCGCTGCCCGACTTGGCCAGGCGTTCATCGTGGTGGTCCTCGCGGACCAGTCGCTGCAGCAGATCAAGGCCAGCCAGGAGCGCAAGGGGTTCGCGGTCACGGGCACGACGTTCGGCGCGCTCGACTACCGGGCGCTCGCGACAGCCTTCGGCGCAGACGGCGTCGAGGTCCGCTCCCTTGAGGACTGCCGGGCCGCGTTCCGCGACGCGTCCCGCGGTCGGCGCGTGACGCTCGTCGCCGCGCACGTCGATCCCGCGGGGTACCGCCTCTAGGTCGGATCGGCGGCCCCGCCCGTGGTCGATCCCCGCCGTAAACTTCGGGTCACCGATGACGACAACAGCGAACGCCGTCGCACCCGAGCTTCTCGAGCGCAACCGCGCACGACTTGCGCGCGCCGAGGCGCTGCTGTCGCGGATCGGCAGTGCGAAGCCTCCATTCAGCGAAGCGAGCGTGCTGCGGCCGTTCAATGAGATCGGCATCGAGCTCGCGAGCGCGGGCAGCGAGTGCGGCCTCATGGCCGAAGTGCATCCCGACCCGGACGTCCGCGCCGCGGCCGAGACGATCGTTCAGGAGCTCTCGGCCTTCTCGACGCGGCTGGGCCAGGACCGCCCGCTCTACGACGCCCTTGGCGGCCTGGATGGCGTCGCGCTCGACGCCGTGGCCCGGCGGGTGGTGGAGCTCGCGCGCCGCGACATGCGGCGAACGGGCACCGAGCTCAACGCCGCGGACCAGGAACGCGTGCGCACCGTGCGTGCGGAGCTCGTGAAGGTGGAGCAGGAATTCGCGAAGAACATCCGAGACGACGTCCAAGAGGTGGTGCTCGACCCGCGTCAGCTCGATGGGATGCCGTCCGACTACGTCGACGCGCATCCGGCCGACGCGGCGGGCAAGGTGCATGTCACCACGAACTACCCGGACCTCATCCCGTTCCTCACGTACGCCACCGACGAGGCGGCGCGCAGGGCCCTCGCGATCGTGAACAACACCCGCGCGGTGCCGGCCAACATCAGGCTCCTCGAGGAGATGCTGCTGAAGCGCGCTGAGCTTGCGACCCTGCTCGGCTACGCGAATTGGGCGGAGTACGCGTCAGAGGACAAGATGACCGGCTCGGCTCGCGCGATCGGCGACTTCATCGATCGGGCGCTCGCCGCGTGCCGCGAAAGCGCGGCGGCGGAATACGGCGACCTCGTAGCCGAGAAAGGCGGCGAGCCGATCGGGACCTGGGACACGCAGTACCTGCTCGAGCGGGTCAAAGCCCGCAAGTACAGCTACGACGGGCGCGAGCTGCGGCCGTACTTCGAGTATCGAGCGGTGCGGCAGGCGATCCTCGACCTCAGCAGCGAGCTGTTCGGCTTGACGTTCACGCCCGTGCAGATAGAGCTCTGGCATCCGTCGATCGAGACGTTCGCGGTGAGCGTGGATGGGCGGGAGATGGGCCGCATCTCGCTTGACATGCATCCGCGCGACGGCAAGTTCAAGCACGCCGCCTGCTTCACCCTCGTCCCCGGCTTCAAGGGCCGGTCGAAGCCGCATGGCGTGCTCGTCTGCAACTTTCCGGACCCGAGCGCGCAGAGCGGACCCGCGCTCATGCAACACAGCGAGGTCGTGACGTACTTCCACGAGTTCGGGCATCTGATCCACGGCATCGTCAGCGGTGACATCGAGTGGGCTCGGGTGCGCCGCCCGTCCGAGTGGGACTTCATCGAGGCGCCGTCGCAGTTCCTCGAGGAGTGGATCTACGACTACGAGGTGTTGCGCCGCTTCGCGAAGCACGTTGAGACCGGTGCGGTGATCCCGGAGACGCTGGTGAAGAAGCTGCGCGACGCGCGCGACTTCGGCCGCGGGACGATGGTGCAGCGTCAGCTCATGCTGTCGGCGATCGCGCTGCGCTTGCACGACCGCGACCCGCACGGGCTCGACACGACGAAGGTCGTGTTCGACGCGTCAACGGAGTTCTCGAAGATCGTCATGCCCGAGGGGACGGCGATGCAGGCGTCGTTCGGCCACCTCGAGGGCTACACCGCCCTCTACTACACGTACATGTGGTCACTCGTCATCGCGAAGGACATGCACAGCGCTTTCACCGGCGGGCTGATGGACCTGAAGCAGGCGAAGCGATACCGCGATCTCGTGCTCGCGCCCGGTGGGACCAAGCCCGCCGCGGACCTGGTCCAGGAGTTCCTCGGCCGGCCGTACGGGTTCGACGCATTCCGGGAGTGGCTCGCGCCGCGGGACTAGCCCGGCGTTCTCGTCTCCATGGCCTTCGCGACCGCCGCGGCGAACTCAGCTGGACGTTGTGTTCCGACGAGCACCTTCGCACCGCGCTTCAAGCGGAAGTGGATCCCCTCGTTGCCGCTCACGTTGTACGTCATGCCAGCGAGCCCGAGGTGCACGCCCCAGCCGCCGGAGTCCCACATCCCGTAGTGCATCGGCGTGTACTCGGCGACCTCGGCAAGGGGGATGCGGCGCGTCGGCCACAGACCGTGGAACCGGACCACGACCGCCTCGTCCGTGACCACTGTCTCGAGCCTGGCGAGCCCGATGAGCGCGGCGACCGCGATCGTCACGCCGACGACCGCGATCGCGGCGGACACCGGTGCGCCTGGCGTGGTGAGCAGCGCCCACACCGCGATCGCCATCGGTATCGCTATCGCCAGCCACAGCCACGAGTCGCGGAACTGCTGCTCCTCGTGGAAGTACGTCACCGCGCCGAACGCTAGCATCGGCGCATGGCCACCAAACCAGAAGTCAGCATCCCCGCCGGATCGCCGCCGGCCGACCTCAAGATCGAGGACCTGACCGCCGGCACGGGCGCCGAGGCGACGACGGGCAAGACCGTCGACGTGCACTACGTGGGCGTCGGCTGGTCGACCAAAAAGCAATTCGACGCGTCGTGGGATCGCGGCGGCACGTTCTCGTTCCAGCTCGGTCAGGGCCGCGTCATCAAGGGCTGGGATCAGGGTGTCGCCGGCATGAAGGTCGGTGGCCGCCGCCGGCTCACGATCCCCGCGAAGCTCGGCTACGGGGACCGCGGCGCGGGTGCGGACATCAAACCCGGCGAGACGCTCGTCTTCGTGGTGGATCTGCTCGGGGTCAAATAGCCCGAACGCAGCTTCGCATCGCCAGTCGCACGCAGTCCGCGTCGTTGCTCTTCGCCGCCACGATCCGCACGACGGCCACGTCCAAGCCGGCGGTCAGCGCTTCGAACCCTGCCGCGGCTCGTTCGGGCGGACCCCACCAGCCCACCCGCGCGAGCAGCTCGTCCGGTAGCCGCTCCGCGATCGCGTCTTCGCTCTCACCGGCCGCGCGCATCGCCTCCAGCTCGGTCAGCGTCGCGCCGAATCCCATGCGCGCGAAGTGGCCGCGGTATCCCTTGGCGGGGTCTGCGCCCGGCCGGCCCATCGCGTAGCCGAGGACCATCTTGGCGAGCGCCCGGCGTGCGGCCGTGACATCCGGATTCACGCACACGCGGATGTACTGGTGGATGCGCACGACGCGCGGGTCGCGGCCAGCGGCCAGCGCTCCCGCGGCCACGCGCTCGCGGCTCCACAGCGTTTGCTGCGGCGAGCACCAGTTGAGCGCGGCACCGTCGTAGCGGGCGCCGGCGAGGTGGAGCATCTGGGGCCCCAAGGCCCCGAGATAGATCGACGTCTCGCCGAGCGACGGGCGCAGGGCGGCTGCGAGGTCCCGCATCTTGCGGATCGGCGCGTCGCGCACGTTCCCCGCACCGACGCCCAGGACGAATCTCCCCGCGGCGCGCTCGAGCGTCTTGCGCGTGCCCACGATCAGCCGATCGACGGACCAGTCCTCGATCGGCAGCACCGAGATGCCCGTCTCGAGCCCGCTCGCCTGATGCCAGCGCGCGCAGAGCGCGAAGGGATCGTCGTCTCGCGCGGGCGTCCAGAGGCTCGTGTATCCGAGGACGGCCGCCTCCGCCGCCACGTCCTGCTGTTCTGTCGCGGAGAGCACCAACCGGCTATCGATCCCGAGGCCGATCTCCATCGGCCGAACGGTACCCTCTCGGTATGGGGAGCGAGGCCCTGGAGGCGTTCCATCCGGCCGTACGCGAGTGGTTCCGTACGTCCTTCCCGGCGCCCACGCCCGCGCAGGTTCAGGCCTGGCCGGTCATCAGGAACGGCGACAACACGCTCCTCATGGCCCCCACTGGATCCGGCAAGACGCTCGCGGCATTCCTCTCCTCCATCGACCAGCTGATCCAGACGCCCGCGCGGGGCTGCCGCATCGTGTATGTCTCACCACTGAAAGCCCTCGCCGTTGACGTCGAGCGCAACCTCCGATCCCCGATCGCGGGCATCCGGCACGCCGCCGAACGTCTGGGCATCGAGGCGCGCGAGCCGAGCGTCGCGATCCGGACCGGCGATACGCCGGCGAAGGACCGGGCGCGTTTCAGAAAGACGCCCGCCGACATCTTCATCACCACGCCGGAGTCGCTGTATCTCGTGCTCTCGTCGTCGGCCGGTGACGCACTGCGTGACGTCGAGATGGTCATCGTCGACGAGATCCACGCCATCGTCTCGACCAAGCGCGGCGCGCACCTCGCCGTCACGCTCGAACGGCTCGAGCGCCTCGCTGGGCGCCGGCTGCAGCGCGTGGGCCTGTCGGCGACGCAACGCCCGCTCGACGAGGTTGCGCGGTTCCTTGGCGGCTTCGACGCCGACGGCGCGCGGCCCGTGCGAGTCGTCGATGCGGGCCATCGCAAGCCGCTCGAGCTCACGGTGGAAGTGCCCGTTGAGGACATGGCGCGCCTGGGAGAGCCCGTCGAGTTCCGCAGCGGACCGGCCGCGCGGGCCGAGGGCCGCACCAGCATCTGGCCGGCGATCCATCCGCGGCTCCTCGAGCTCGTGCGCGCGCATCGGTCGACGCTCATCTTCGTCAACAGCCGCCGGCTGGCAGAGAGGATCGCGAATGCAGTCAATGAGCTCGCGGGCGAGGAGCTCGCGCACGCGCACCATGGCTCCATCGCGCGGGAGCAGCGGCTCCGCATCGAGGACGATCTGAAGGCGGGGCGGCTGCGGGCGCTCGTCGCGACGAGCACGCTCGAGCTCGGCATCGACATGGGCGCGATCGACCTCGTCGTCCAGGTCGAGTCGCCACCGTCGGTCGCCAGCGGGATGCAGCGCATCGGTCGGGCGGGTCACCGCGTCGATGAGCCGTCCACCGGGATCATCCTCCCGAAATACCGGGGCGACCTGCTGGCGTCAGCGGCTCTGACCGAGCGGATGCACGCCGGCGCGGTGGAGGCCTCGCGGTACATCCGCAACCCGCTCGACGTGCTGGCCCAGCACATCGTCGCCATCGTTGGGCGAGATCCCATCGGCGTGGACGATCTCGAGCGGCTCGTGCGCGGTGCCGCGCCGTTCGCCGAGCTCCCGCGCGCGCAGCTCGAGAACGTGCTCGACATGCTCTCAGGCCGCTACCCATCGGACGAGTTCGCGGAGCTGCGGCCCCGCATCGTGTGGGACCGCATCGCCGAGACGATCCGCGCGCGCGAAGGCGCCGCGCGCGTGGCACTGACGAGCGGCGGCACGATCCCCGACCGCGGGCTGTACGGGGTGTTCCTCGTCGGCGCCGAGCCGGGCAAGGGACGCGTGGGCGAGCTTGACGAGGAGATGGTGTTCGAGACGCGCGTCGGCGAGACGTTCCTCCTCGGCGCGTCCACGTGGCGGGTCGAGGAGATCACCCACGATCGTGTGCTCGTGTCGCCGGCGCCTGGAGTCCCGGGGAAAATGCCGTTCTGGAAGGGCGAGTCTGCGACGCGCCCGCTCGAATTCGGACGCGCGATCGGCGCGCTTACGCGCGAGCTGCGCGCGAGCGACCCCGATCTTGCGATCGCGCGATTGCGCGAGCGCCACGACCTCGACGAGCGCGCAGCGCGGAACCTGCTCGAGTACCTGCGCGACCAGGTCGCGGCCGCCGGAGCGGTGCCCGACGACAAGACGATCATCGTCGAGCGCTACCTCGATGAGGTCGGCGACTGGCGGGTCTGCGTGCTCACGCCGTTCGGCGGCAAGGTGCACGCGCCGTGGGCCATGGCGATCGGTGCGATGATGCGTGAGCGTTCGGATCTCGAGATCGACGTCTTGTGGACGGACGATGGCATCGTCGCGCGCTTTCCCGAGGCCGAGCGCGCGCCCGACCCGCAGCTCGTGCTGCCGGACCCCGACCGCGCGGAGGCGTTGGTCATCGAGCGACTCTCACAGACGCCGCTGTTCGCGGCGCGGTTCCGCGAGGCCGCGGCGCGCGCACTCCTCCTCCCGCGGCGCTTCCCGGGTCGCCGCTCGCCGCTCTGGCATCAGCGCCGTCGGGCGGGGGAGCTGCTGCAGATCGCGTCGCGCTTCCCGTCGTTCCCGATCATCCTCGAGGCCTATCGCGAGTGCCTCCAGGACGTGTTCGACATGCCGGCGCTGCTCGAGGTGCTGCGAGCGATCCGCAGCCGCGACGTGCGCGTCGTGACCGTCGACTCACGGTCGCCGTCGCCGTTCGCGTCGGCGCTCCTCTTCGAATACGTCGGCAACTTCATCTACGACGGCGACGCGCCCCTGGCGGAGCGCCGCGCGCAGGCCCTCACGGTGGACCCGGCGCAGCTCCGCCAGCTGTTGGGCGAGGTCGAGCTCCGGGAGCTCCTCGATGCGAACGCCCTCGCCGAGCTCGAGCTGCAGCTCCAGCACCTTGAGCCCGATCGCGCGGCGCGACACGTCGACGGCGCGCACGACCTGCTCCTTCGGCTCGGCGACCTCACGCGCGACGAGCTGGCCGCGCGCTCGATCCCCGGCGCCGGAGTGGACGAGTGGCTGTTCGAGCTGCAGCGCGATCGTCGCGCGATCGCGGTCCCGATCGCGGGTGAGCGACGCTGGATCGCGGCCGAGGACGCCGGCAAGTACCGGGACGCGCTCGGCGTCGTCGTGCCGCCAGGTCTCCCCGACGCGTTCCTCGGGAGCGAGCGCCGCCCGCTCGTCGCGATCGCGCGGCGCTTCGCCCGCACGCATGGCCCGTTCACCGCGGTCGAGCTCGCGCGCCGTCTCGGTATCGGCCCCGCGCTGCTGTCCGGTGCGCTGATCGAGCTCGCGGAGATGGGCACGGTGCTCGAGGGCGAGTTCCGCCCAGGCGCGAGCGGCCTGGAGTGGATCGACAGCGGTGTGTTGCGCACGCTGCGCCAGCGCTCGCTCGCGCGCCTTCGCAAGGAGGTCGAGCCCGTCGAGCAGACCACGCTCGCGCGCTTCGCGCTCGCGTGGCACGGCGTCGATGCGCCGCGGGCCGGCGAGGCCGCGCTGCTGGACGCGATCGCGCAGCTCGAGGGCTCGTTCGTGCCGGCGTCGGATCTCGAATCGCGGATCCTGCCGTCGCGCGTCGCGGGCTACGACGAGAGCGACCTCGACGCGCTGCTCGCATCGGGCGCCGTCATCTGGGCAGGCGGTGGATCGATCGGCACCCGAGACGGCAAAGTGGCGCTCTACCTATCCGAGCACGCCCCGCTCGTCTCGATGCCCGCCGCCACGAAGACCGACGGCTCGACCCACGAGCGCATCCGGGAGGTTCTCACGTCGCGCGGCGCGCTGTTCTTCCCGCAGCTGCTCGCCGCGCTTGGCGGCGGCTTTGCGCCGGACGTGAAAGACGCGCTCTGGGATCTCGTCTGGGCCGGAGAGCTGACGAATGACAGCCTGTATCCGCTCCGGGCGTTCCTCCGGCCCCCGGCTGTGCGCCATGCTCGCCGCCGCGGCCCCTCGCAGCGGGGCCTCGCGCCCGACCTCGCCGGCCGCTGGTCGCTCGTGTCCTCCTACGCGAGCGAGAACGACGCGACGCCGACAGAGCGACTTGCGGCGCGGGTGCATCAGCTCCTGGAGCGCCATGGCGTCATCACGCGCGAGCTCGTCCAGCATGAAGGCGCCGAGGGCGGCTTCGCGGCCGTGTACAGCGTCCTTCGCGGGATGGAGGAGGCCGGCCGGGTGCGTCGCGGGTACTTTGTCGCGGGTCGCGGCGCGGCCCAGTTCGCGCTGCCCGGGGCGGTCGATCGCCTGCGCGCGCTGCGCGAGCCGGATGAGGAACCCACGGTCGTCACGCTCGCCGCGACGGACCCGGCGAATCCGTACGGCGCGGCGCTGAGCTGGCCCGAGCGCGACAAGGGCCGCAAGCCAATGCGCGTCGCGGGCTCGCTCGTCATCCTCGTGGATGGCGCGCTCGCGGCGTACGTCGCGCGCGACGAGCACAGCGTTCTTACGTTCATTGATGGCGAGGATCACGACATGACACCCATGCGCGCCGCCGTGGCTCGTGCGCTCGCGGCCGAGGCGGTGCCAGAGCGGCGCGATCCCCTCTTCATCGAGGAGATCGACGGCGCGCCCGTGGACGAGTCGGCTCTCGCCGAGCCCCTCCGCGCCGCGGGGTTCGTGCGCACACCGCGCGGGTACCTGTTGCGAAGTGCCTGAGGGCGACACCATCTTCCGCACGGCCGTCGTGCTGCGGCGCGTGCTCGCGGGTCAACGTGTGACCGGGTTCGAGATCACGGCGCCGAAGGTCAGCGCGGCCGCGCGCGACGAGGCGATCGTCGGCAGCGGCGTGGACGCCGTCGAGTCGAATGGCAAGCATCTGTTCATCACGTTCGACACACCACGGCGGGTCGTCCTGCACACGCACATGAAGATGAGCGGGTCGTGGCACGTCTACCGGCCCGGCGAACGGTGGTGGCAGCCTGAGTCCGAGGCCCGCGTGGTCATCCGGACCGAGCACGCCGTGGCGCCGTGCTTCCACCCGCCGATCGTGGAGCTGCTGACGGAGAAGGAGCTGGGCCTGCACCGCGTCGTCAGCCAGCTCGGGCCCGACATCATCCGCGACGAGTTCGACCTGGACGACGCGATCCGCCGGCTCCGCTCGAACGAGGATCGCGACGTGGCGACGGCGTTGTTGGACCAGCGGGCGATCTCCGGCATCGGCAACGTCTTCAAGGTCGAGGCGCTCTTCCTCGCGCACACGTCGCCCTGGGCCCAGGTGCGCGACCTGGACGACACGAAGCTCCGCGAGATCGTCGAGCACGCGCGCACGCTGATCCGGCTCAATCGCGGAGGCGGCCAGCGGCGGACGCACTTCGCGCTCAACGCGGGCGAGCGGATGTGGGTGGACGAGCGCGCAGGGCTGCCTTGCCACGTGTGCGGAACGATGGTCGAGTCCGGCTGGCACCCGGAGGAGGTCCGCAAGTCATGGTTCTGCCGGCAATGCCAGAACGTGACGTACGTGCCGCAGCCCGCGCCCGTGCCCGCGAGGCACGTTCGTCATCGCGACCGCCTCTAGCCGTGGGACTATCGACGGCATGACCCGCGCCCGGTTGACATTCCCCCAAGGCGACCCCGTTGAGTTCGCGCTCGACGAGGTTGCTGCGTTCGGGCCGGAGATCACCGGATTCCGCGCCTGGCTTGGCGCCGTGTTCGCGTCCGCCGAGGGCCGCTGGCTGATCCGCCTCGTCGGCGACGAGGTGCTCGGTTTCCGGCGCGAGGAGCTGAAGAAGGTCCGCGCTACACCGGTGGGAGCCGAGCTCACCCTGGGCGATAACGATGAAGCCGTGCCGGTGCGCGAGGCCGACGTCACCGGATATGGTCCGGAGCCCGCAGGGGTACGCGCGTGGCTCGGACGGCTCGCCCACGGACACGGCGACGCGTGGGTCCTCTTTCGCGACGGGCACGAGCTGCGCTTCGCGATCGGCAACGGCCCCCACGTCCGGCTGCTCGAGCCGACCGACACGCTGCCGGAGGGCGGCATCAGGCTGCCCCTGGCTTGAACTGGGCATGAAAAGGAGAACGTGAAGTGTGCCGAAGCATCAAGCGGCTGCGCACCATCGAGGGCGTCGCCGGCGAGGATGAGATTCGCGCCGCCGCCCGGCAATTCGTGCGCAAAGTGAGCGGGGTCCAGGAGCCCACGGGGACGAACGTCGAGGCGTTCGAGGCCGCGGTCGACGCCGTCAGTCGCGCGTCACTCCAGCTCCTCGTCGCGCTTCCGCCATCCAAGGCCGCCGTCCCGGTCCCGCGCCCGCGCGTTCGCTGACGCCACGTCTGCTACCTTTTTTGACTCGGTGTAATCTGAGATACAGCACTTACAAGTCGGAAAGAGGAACAGAAATGGCTGAATTGGACGAGATCAAGGGTTGGGTCGCCGGGCGCGTGCCCGCTGACTGGTTCCAAGGCGCGCCCGACGTGAGCGCGGACCGCGAGGAGATCCTCGTGGTCGGGACGCTCAAGCAGGCGAAGGTCGAGGGCAACGACGAGGCCCAGAAGGCCGCGGCCGCCGGCCGCGTGAAGCAGCACCGCGAGGATACCCGCGAGAAGCGCATGCAGATCTCCAATGAGGCTGAGCGTCGCTTCGACCGGCCGATCTCGTGGGGCGTGAAAGTCGGGGACAAGACGTTCCTCTTCACGCATCTGTCGATCCCGGTGATGACCCGCCTTCGTCAGAAGGAGCGTCAGGTGCTGGACTCGCTCGTCGACGCGGGCGTCGCACGCAGCCGCAGCGAAGCGGTCGCGTGGTGCGTCCGGCTCGTCGACCAGCACGAGAGCGACTGGCTCAAGGAGCTCCGCGAGGCGATGTCCAAGGTCGCGCAGATCCGCTCGGGCGGCCCGCTCAACTAGCCATGATCGAGACCGGACCGGAAGTCCTCGACGCGTTCTCGGCGGCCGTCATCTCGGTCGTCGACCGCGTCGGGGCCTCGGTCGTCCACATCGGGTCAGGGCGCGGCGGAGCGAGCGGCTTCGTGATCGCGCCCGACGGGTTCATCCTCACGAACGCGCATGTCGTCGAGGGTTGGCGCGCGCCGCGCATCACGCTGCATGACGGCACGGAGCTCGCGGGCGCCGTCGTCGGCTCGGATGCCAGCACGGACCTCGCGGTCGTCCGCGCACTGAACGCCTCGACGTTGCCGGCTGCGACGCTCGGCGACTCCGACGCGCTCCGGGTCGGGCAGCTCGTCATCGCGATCGGCGATCCGCTCGGCTTTCAATCCACCGTGACGACCGGCGTGGTGAGCGCCCTCGGACGCTCGCTCCACGCGAACGACGGCCGGCTCATCGAGAACATCATCCAGACCGACGCCGCGCTGAACCCGGGCAACTCCGGTGGACCGCTCGTCGACACGCGCGCCCACGTCGTGGGCGTCAACACCGCGATCATCCCGAACGCGCAGGGCATCTGCTTCGCGATCCCGGCGGCGACCGCTCGCCGGGTCGCCGGCGCGCTCATCCGCGACGGTCGGATCCGCCGCGCGATGCTCGGCATCGCCGGCGCCGCGACGCCGCTCGGACGCGGCCTCGCAAGTGCGCTCGGTGTGCCCCTCGGCGGCATCCGCGTCGTCGAGGTCACGTCTGGCTCACCGGCGGACCTGGGCGGCATCAAGGCCGGCGATGTGATCGTGGCACTCGATGGAGAGCCGGTGCCGACCCTGTCGCGGCTGCAGGGGGTCCTTATCGACGAAAGGATCGGGCGCGCGGTGCCCCTGGTGCTCGTCCGGCGTGGTGAGCGCCTCGAGCGATTCGTCGTCCTGCGCGAAGTGGACCCCGCGCCGAAGCGCCAGCCCCGTTAGGGCTGAGGCGCCTGCTTCAGCAGCTGGATGTACCCAGGGATCCGGCCGTAGCCCATCTCCTCGTTCAGATGCAGGATCGGCTTGTTCTCCCCGTCGTTGTTCGTCCGGACCTTCGTGACGCCGAGGGCAATGGCCTGTGACACGGTCTCGCACTTGAGCGCGCGTGCGATGCCGCGGCCGCGCACCGGCCGGGACGTGCCCGTGTAGTCCGTCCAGACGTTGCCCACTCCCGGCGGGTATTCGAGCACGGACATGCCGACGATGGCGGTGCCCTCGCGCGCGACCCAGAGCCGGTCGGCATGCATTCCCGGTGAGCCCATCCACTTCATGAAGCTATCGAAGCTCTCCGGGGCATGCGGCACCGTCGTCGGGATGTCCTGGATCGACTCCTCGCACATCCCGTGCAGCTTCCGCCATTTCTCCGGATCGGCGACCTGATCGATGGTCGTGACCTCGATCCCTTCCGCGGCCATGCGCTCGCGCGAGCTCACCGTCATCGCCGCGATCGCGTCGCGATTCGCGGGCACGTCCAGCTCCCAGCTCTTGCTGCGGCGCTCCTCCTTGTACCCATGGGCCACGAGCGCCTCGACTTCGTCGTCGAACCCCTCGACGGTGTTGGCCATGAAGACCTTCGTGCCGTCCTTGATCGCGTACGGTTCGAGGACGTCCAGCGCCGCGCGAAGTCGTGCCGGCCGCTTCTCGTCGCCGGCGAACCAGGCCAGGAGACGGCCGGCGCGCATCGGGGCCTTCGACCAGCTGGGGTGGCCGAAGTAGGCGTAACCGATCGGCGCCCCGCCCTCCTCGACGATCCAGCGGTCATCGATGCGCTCGGGGTCGTTGAACTGCCACCAGTGGCGCATCTGCTCCTCGTTGGCAGGCTCGGTCGGCTCCCGCGACGTCTGGAATCGCGCGGTCCAGGTGACGTCGTCGAGCGTGGCCGGCCGGAAAGTCAGGCTGCCGCCACGCAGGGCCGCACGCGCGAAGGCGATTGGGGTGAGCACGCCACGAGTCTAGGTAGCGCGCGCGTCCTGTCTGTCGCGCTCGATACTCTCGGCAATGGCCCGTCCGGTGTTCCTCGACGTCGACAACACGCTCCTGAATAACGACGCGGCCAAGGGCGAGCTCGCATCGCGTATCGCGGGTGCGGTCAGCGATCGGGTGGCTGCCCGCTTTTGGGACCTGTACGAGCGGGTGCGCGACGAACAGGACTACGTCGACTTCCCGGCGACGGTCACCCGGCTGAGGGCGGAGCACCCGGCCGACGCTGCGCGCATCGAGCGGATCCTCGACGAGCTGCCGTTCCGCGACTTCGTGTATCCCGGCGCGCGCGAGACGATCGCTCGCCTCTGGGACACCACGACGCCCGTGATCCTGAGCGACGGGGACCCGGTCTTCCAAAGACGCAAGATCGAGCGGGCCGGCCTGGCTGCCGCCGTTCGCGGGAACGTGCTGATCTACGTCCACAAGGAGCGGCGCCTCGCCGATGTCGCCCGCCGCTTTCCCGGCCCGGGCCCGGTCTTCGTGGACGACAAGGCCCGGATCCTCGGGCATGTCGAGCGGCAGCTGCCTGACGCGGTCACGGTGCACGTCCGTCAGGGCAGCTATGCGAGCGAGCCGCCGGATGCCGGCGATCCCCAGCCGGACGTCGTGATCGACCACATTGCGGAGCTGGTGCCCGCGATCGCGCGGATCTGAGCACGCGCCTGCACGGACGCAGGCGCCCGCACGGAGCTGCGAGCTTGGATCCACGATGCTGTTCAAATGGGGGTGGAGGGCGTAATGACGACGATCGACCGGGCTCGCTTCGCGACCGGACTCACATACGACCAATACAAGGACCAGATGACCCGCAACCGCGACCGCGTGGAGGCCAATGAGGCCCGGGTCCAGATCGACCCTGATGACCTCGAGGCGTTCCGCTCGCTCAACGGACCGATCCACGTCCTCGCCCTCGCCGAAGACTGGTGCGGCGATGTGATCGCCAACCTTCCAGTGCTCGGCAAGCTTGCCCGCGAGGCAGCCACCCTTGACCTCCGCATCTTCCTCCGGGACCAGAACAAGGACCTCATGCAGCGCTACCTCAATCAGGGAAAGTACGAATCGATCCCGGTCTTCGCGTTCTTCGACGACACGTTCAACGAGCTAGGCGTATTCACCGAGCGACCCGCGAGCGTGACCGCGCGGCGCGCCGAGCAGCGCAAGGAGATCCACACGGAGCATCCCGAGTTCGGCGAGTACGGCTCCTCGCCCGACGCGCTCCCCGAAGACGCGCGCGCGCAGTTGACGGCGGAGATCACCAAGCGTCGCGAGGACGACCTTGCGTGGGCGAACCGCGAGGTAGTGCGCGCGCTCCGCGAGATCGTGGAGCGGTCGCCCGCCGCGGCATGACCGCGGTGCGCGTGCGGATCACGTACTGCGCGGAGTGCGGCTACGAGGACGCGGCCGCGGACCTCGCTCGCTCGCTGATGATCGAGTTCCGCGAGCGTCTGTCGTCGATCGAGCTCATTCCCTTCGTCGACGGGACCTTCGACGTGCGCGTCGACGACGAGCTCGTGCACTCGATGGCCCGCGACGGTGGCTTCCCGCAACTGGATTCGGTACGGGCCGCCATCGAGGCGCGGCTGCGCGCCTGACGAGCGGCCGCAGCCCTTCGCTGATGGCGTGTCGCGCCGCCGACGCTACGATGCACAGGCTCGGCGGGAACGCCGAGGAGGGAGGGCTCCATGCGTTTTCGCCGCAGCTTCGCCGCGACCGTCGCGGCCCTCGCGCTCATCATCGGTGCGACCCAGGCAGGAAACATTGCCTCAGCTGGACCTAATCCGTTCCTCGACAAGGCCAACGGGCACTCCACACTTGAAAACGGCAAATCGATCGCCCATCCATCGAGCGGTACCGAGGTCGCGTTCGACGACGAGCGTGCGGTAGGCGCGGACGTTCAGAGCAGCGCCGCCGCGGACGCGCCGCCCGATGCGACGGCAACTGCGCTGGGCTGCGCGAACCGTGGATCCACAACGAACCCCCGCCTGAACCAGGACTGCACCCTGCGCCGACAGGCCGAGGAGCAGATCACGGTCAACCCGATCGATCCGACCAACATCATCGCCGGCCAGAACGACAGCCGGGTCGGCTTCAATAAGTGCGGGTTTGACTACTCGCTCAACGGAGGGACGACCTGGGGCGATGGCCTACCGCCGTTCTACCAGCACCTCTCGCCGATCGGGCATACCTACGACGCCGCCAGCGACCCTGCGGTGACCGTTGACGGGACGGGCCGCGCGTGGTTCGCATGCGTGCTCTTCGATGTGGCATCGAATGCCTCTGCCATCGCGGCGACCCGGTCGACCGCAGGCCTCAAGGGCTCGGCGTACTCCAATGTGACGGCCGGGCCGTCCCCCTACATCGTCGCGGAAACCGCGAGTGGGGCGCACTTCTTCGACAAGGAGTTCATCGCCGCCGACTGGCGTGCGGGCCAGACGTCCGTGTACATCACGTACACGGACTTTCAGGCATCCTCGAGCTGCAAGCGGTCGTTCAACCGCGGCGCGTTCTGCGCCTCACCGATCATGCTCTCGAAATGGACTCAAGCCGGTGCAGGTGGGTCGTGGTCCACGCCCATCGAGATCAGCGGGCACTCGCCCATGTGCGTGTCGGGCGACACCTTCAGCAACAAGCAGGCGAACGCTGACGCGTGCAACTTCGACCAGGGCTCGTTCCCGGTCGTCCTCCCGAACGGCGATGTCTACGTCGTCTTCACCAACTACAACACACCGACGCTCGTGGACCAGCAGCTTGGCGTCCGCGTGAGCTTCTCCGCTGGCGTCGCCTCCGTCAGTGCCCCGGTCCGTGTCGGGTGGGACGACGAGAGCCGGGCCGCGCTCTGCGACTTCGGTCGCGGGCCCGAGCAGTGCGTGGATTCGCTCAACATCCGCAGCAATGACTTCCCGGCGCTCGCGGTCGATCACAGCAACGGCCGCCTCGCAGCGGTGTGGACCGACACGCGGTCCGGTGTCACCGGCAAGTACGACATCGTGGTGTCCGAGAGCAGCGACTTCGGGGCGACCTGGTCGGATGCGACCGCCACGAAGGCGACCGGACCGGCCCTCATGCCCGCCGGGACGGAGACCTACTTCGAACCATCCGTCGCGATCACGACCGGTGGAAAGGTCGTGGTCAGCACGTACCGCGCGAACACCACCACCCACGCAGCCGTCGGCGATGGGACCTTCGGCTACGGCTACCTGGTGAAGCCTCCTCTCGGCGTTTTCGGCGTTTACTTCGGGGCGAGCGACAGCCAGCGGAATCCCAGCCCGCAGGCGAACGCGTCCCAGGCGGGCTTCCTGGGCGATTACTCGAGCGTCGCGGCTGGCGCAGGGGAAGTCGTGTACATGACGTGGTCCGACACCCGCAACAGCACCAGCGCCGGACCTGACGAGGACGTGTTCGTCTTCAAGGTCACTCTTCCTTAGACACAGCAGACGTCGCACGGGGCCCGGGCCGCAGGCCCGGGCCTCATACTTTGCACTGAGATGACCCTCGTCGACACCTTGTCCCGGCCCCTGCGCGACCTGCGGATCTCGGTGACCGACCGCTGCAACTTCCGGTGCGTGTACTGCATGCCCAAGGAGATCTACGGAAAGGGCTACCAGTTCCTCCCGAAGGACCAGCTCCTGACGTTCGAGGAGCTCGCCCGGCTCGCGACGGTCTTCGCCACCGTCGGCACGAAGAAGATCCGCCTCACCGGCGGCGAGCCGCTCATGCGGCGCGGCCTCGATGCGCTGGTCCGCATGCTCGCGATCATCCCGGACGTCGACCTCACGCTCACGACGAACGCTCGCTCCTCGCGGAGCAAGCGGAGGGTCTCGCTGCTGCCGGGCTCAAGCGCGTGACAGTGAGTCTCGACTCGCTCGACGACATGGTCTTCAAGTGCATGAACGACGTCGACTTTCCGGTCGCCCGGGTGCTCGCGGGCATCGACGCTGCCGTCGCGGCGGGCCTCGAGCCGGTGAAGATCAACATGGTCGTCCGCCGCGGCCTGAACGAGGGAAGCATCCTTCCGATGGCCCGCTACTTCCGCGAGCGGGGCCACATCCTGCGGTTCATCGAGTACATGGACGTCGGCCACACCAACGGCTGGCGGCTCGAGGACGTGGTCTCGGCACGCGAGATCGTGCGAACGATCGACGCGGAGCTCCCGCTTCTGCCGGCGGAGGCGAACTACCGCGGCGAGGTCGCCGGCCGCTGGCGGTACGCGGACGGGTCAGGGGAGATCGGCGTCATCGCATCGGTGACCCAGCCGTTCTGCGCGGACTGCACTCGGGCGCGACTCTCCGCCGACGGCGGCCTCTACACGTGCCTCTTCGCGACCACGGGCCGCGATCTGCGCGGCCTGCTACGCGCGGGTGCGTCCGACGACGAGATCCGCGCGGCGATCGAAGCCACGTGGGTCGAGCGCACGGATCGCTACTCCGAGCAGCGCTCGAGCGAGACCGCCGGCCTCCATAAGATCGAGATGTCGTTCATCGGGGGCTAGCGCCGAGCTGCAGCGCACTCCCTGGTGCCATCACGCCCGATCGGGGTCGAAGAGGTCCGCTTCAGGGTGGGAGCCGGTCCGCACGAGCGCGCTGATGAGCTCGCCCGTGGCCATCGCGTAGCCCTGCCCGTGGCCGGTGAAGCCGCCGCAGCGGTAGAGGCCATCGCTCGAGCGGCCGAGGTATGGGAGCCCGTCGTGCGAGAAGCCCATCGTGCCGCCCCACCGGTGCGTCACCGGCGCATCGACACCGTGCTCGGCGAGGAACGCGTCGAGCCGGCGCTGGATGCGCTCGCTCGTGCCGTCATCTTCGCCAACCTCTTCGTCTACGGCCGTGTCGCGCCAGCCGCCGACGAGCACGTTGCCGGCGGGCAGCTGCCGCCAGTAGCGGTAGCCGCGGTGGGCGTACGTCGGCCGCGCGAAGATGCGCCGAGCCAGTGGGGCGGTGGCGCAGATCTGTCCCCGCACGGGCCGGATGCGCGTGCGCGCAAGGTGGCTGGTGTACGCGTTCGTGCAGAGCACGACGGCTCCGGCTCGGACGGTGCCGCTGGCCGTGCGTACCTCGTCGGGCCCGCACGACACGACCGTCGTGCCGGTATGGATGCACGCCCCGAGACGCTCGGCCGCGTCGGCGAGGCCGCGCACGAAGCGCACGGGGTGGATCTCGCCATCCTCGTCGTAGACCGCCTTGCGCTCGGCCGGCTCGATGCGCACCCGGACGCCGTGGCTCGCGAGTCGGCGCGCACTGTCCGCGATCTCGTGCCACTCCTCATCGTCGCCGGCGACCTGGTCGGAGCCGTTCCAAGCGGCATCGCAGTCAATCGCGTTCGCCGCGATGGCCGCGCGAAAGAGGACGCGATTTGCGAACGTGAAGCGGAAGATACGGGTCGCGCGGTCTGCTCCGTACCGTTGGCATGCCGCGACGTAGCTCTCGGCAACGCCCCCGAGCACGAAGCCGGCATTGCGTCCGCTCGCGCCCTCCGCCACCTCCCGGCGCTCGAGAACGACGACCGAGGCGCCCTCGCGCGCGAGCGCGTAGGCCGTCGCGATGCCCGCGATGCCGCCACCGATGATCGCGGCATCGGCCGTGACGTCCGCATCCAGCGGCGCGCGGGGCGTGACCCGCGCGCCGTCGAGCCAGAGGCTCGTCATCGCGCGGGCTGCGCGATCCTCCCGAGGGCGTCGTCGAGCTCGCCGGCCATGCGCTCCGCGTTCGCGGATCCGATGCGCATGCGCTCGGTCGCCTGCGCGACCGTTTCCTTGATGTCGGGTGACTGCTTCTCGCGCAGGAACGCCGCGGCCTCCTTCACCAGCTTCGGCGGAGTGAGCTGACCCGGAGCGTTGGCGCTGCGCTGCTTACCGCCCGGATCCATCTTGGTGACGAACTCGTCCCAGACCGCCTTGAGGGTCCGGAAGGCGACTTCGCGAGCATGCGCCTGGCCGTGCATGCGCAGCAGAAGGATCGCGCGGTCCTGGTCGCGGATCAGATCTGTGAACAACGAGCCGGCGATCCGCTCTACGAGCGCGGGATCGCGGAAGTCGGTCAACGCCACGCGGAAGCGGCTCTCCTCCTGCGGGTCGGTCTTCTGCGCTTCCTGCATGCGCGCGACGTACCGCTCGTAGAGCGCCGCGTCGCCGAGGATCGCGGCGACCGACGCGATGGGGCCTGCGACATCGGGCTCGAGGCGCGTCACGCCGTCGAGGTGGGCGGTGATCCGGCGCGTGGCCTCGGCCCGCACATCTGGCGCGGCCGCCGTATGCCCGAGCGCACCGATGACGAGCTGGCGCTTCTCCCGCTCGTCGGAGGTGTCGTCCTCGCGGTTCTCCCAGCCGAGCTTCTTCAGCTGCGGCCGGAAGGAGGCATCAGCGAGCTCCCTGAACGGACGCTCGGTCGCGCCGCGTAGGACGTTGTGACTGAGCCAGGCGAGGATCTCAGCAAGCGCACGGAGCACGTAGAGGTCGTCCTCGCCCTTGAGCCCGGCCACGAGGTTCAGCACCTGACCGACAGTCGCCTTGTTCGCGCGCGCGAGGGCCCACTGGTCG
Organism: Chloroflexota bacterium; assembly: GCA_030774905.1. Next base: position 9,675 of record JALYKF010000205.1, on the reverse strand, counting down.
TCGAGCAACGACAGCCGCTCTTCCGGCGTGAGCCGGCCGATCTCCTCGGCGAGCATCGCGATCGAGCGGTCGTCGAAGGCAAAGCGGTAGAAGCCAACGCCTCCGCCGTTCGGGAAATACCACGTCGCGCCCGGCAGCTCGACGGAGCCGGACGCCGACTCGAGCAGGTAGCGGAGCTCCTTGACCTCGCCACCGCGCACCCCGTAGCGAATGACGAGCGGCACGGGCCACAGCTGTTGCGTCGGCTCGAGGGCCGGATCCGCGAAGAACCGGGCCTGCTGCAGATCGACCGTCAGACCGGACGCGCTCTCGCGCACGCTGCAATTGACGAGCGGGTGGCCGGGCTCGGTGATCCACGCCGTGGCGAGACCGGTGACGTCCCGCCCGGACGCCTCATCGAGAGCGCGCCAGAAATCGCCGGCGGTCGCGTTGCCCCACTTGTGGCGGTCGAGGTAGATGCGTACCCCGGAACGGAACTCGTCCTCGCCCAGGTAGTTCTCGATCATCCGCAGCACGCCCTGGCCTTTCAGGTACGTGACCGCGTCGAACCGCTCGTTCGCCTCATCCACGTTCTTCGCTTCCATCGAGATCGGGTGGGTCGAAAGGAGGCTGTCGAGGGTGAACGCAGGTGCGTTCTGCGACACGACGTCGCGCGCATACCGCCAGTCTGGGTTCACGCCCGCGGTGCACTTCTCCCCGACGAAGCTCGCGAAGGACTCGTTCAGCCACAGGTCGTTCCACCACGCCATCGTCACGAGATCGCCCCACCACATGTGGGTGAGCTCGTGGGCCGCAACGCTGAAGACGGCCTTGAAGGTCGCCATCGAGGCGGTCTTCTGATCGGCGGCAAGGAGCGTGGTCCGGTACGTGATCGCGCCGGGGTTCTCCATCGCGCCGGCCTCGAAGTCGGGGATCCCGATGGCGTCGACCTTCGGCGCGAACGGGTAGGGGATGTTCGTGTATCGCTCGAGCCACTCGACCGACTGCACGTGCGCGTCACGCGCGAAGATCGCCTGATCGGCGGTCCCCTTCGGGAGCCACACCCGGCATTCGACATTCGTTTTGGTCGTGGCCGGAGGCGTCGACTCGTACGGGCCGACCGTGAACGCGAGCAGGTACGACGACATCACCGGTGTCTCGCGGAACGCGGTCCGTTGCCGGCCGCTCCCGAGCTTCTCGGTCCGCTCGATCGGCATGTTGGAGATCGGTGTGAGCGCCGCATCGTGCACCAGCGTGACCGTGAAGCGCCCCTTGAACTCGGGCTCGTCGAAGCACGGGAACGCCCGCCGGGCATCGGCCGCCTCGAATTGCGTCACCGCGTAGCGCTCGCCCGGCCGGGTCGACCGGTACAGGCCTCGCAACCGCTCGGCGATGACCCCCGTCCATTCAAGCTCTAGCGTCTGTTCGCCCGCGGGCAGCTCCGTGTCGAGCGTCAGCGTGGCCGTCTGGGACTGGTCGTCGTAGGTGACCCCCGCGATGCCGCCGCCGCTCTTGATGTTGAGATCGACGCTGTGCAGCGTGATCTCGCGCGCGGGCCGCTCGAGCGTGAGCCCGATCGTGCCCGTTGCGCCGAATGTCCAGCCCTCGAGGTCCAGGTCGAATTGGAGCGCGTAGCGCGTCGGACGCACGTCCTTCGAGAGCCGGAAATCGTTCACGCGGTCCTCCCCAGCGATGCTGCGCGAAGACTAATCAATTACGGTGATAGCGCCCACATGCCGCCCCAGTTCATCTTCACCATGCGCGATCTCAAGAAGATCGCCCCCGGGACCCAGCGCGAGATCCTGAAGGGGATCTACCTGGCGTTCTATCCGGGCGCGAAGATCGGCGTGCTCGGCGCGAACGGAGCCGGCAAGAGCACGCTTCTTCGCATCATGGCGGGGGTCGACCGGGAGTACATCGGCGATGCCCGCCTGACCGAGGGCCACACCGTCGGTTTCCTGCCGCAGGAGCCGCAGCTCGACCCCTCGAAGGACGTCCGGGGGAACGTCGAGGACGGGGTCGCCAAGCAGAAGGCCGTCCTCCAGCGGTTCAACGAGCTCTCTGCGAAGTTCGCCGAAGAGCTCACCCCGACCGAGATGGAGAAGCTCAGCGACGACTTCCAGAAGACCCAGGACGAGATCGAGGCCAAGGGTCTCTGGGACCTCGACTCGACCGTCGACTTCGCGATGGACTCGCTGCGACTGCCTCCCGGCGACCAGGAGGTGGCGACGCTGTCGGGCGGCGAGCGCCGCCGGGTCGCGCTGTGCCGCCTTCTGCTCCAGAAGCCGGACCTGCTGCTCCTCGATGAGCCGACGAACCACTTGGACGCGGAGTCCGTCGCGTGGCTCGAGCGGTTCCTCAAGGACTATCCGGGGACCGTCGTCGCCGTCACGCACGATCGGTACTTCCTCGACAACGTCGCCGGGTGGATCCTCGAGCTCGACCGCGGCCAGGGGATCCCGTGGGAAGGGAACTACAGCTCGTGGCTCGGGCAGAAGCGCAAGCGGCTGGCCGACGAGGAGAAGCAGGAGAGCGCGCGGCAGCGCACGCTCGCCCGCGAGGCCGAGTGGGTCGCCCTCTCGCCGCGCGCGCGCCACGCGAAGAGCAAGGCTCGCATCACCTCGTACGAGAAGCTCCTCGCGGAGAATCCGGACGAGCGGGAGCGCGAGCTCGAGATCAGCATCCCGCCGGGCCCGCGGCTCGGCGACATCGTCGTGCAGGCCGACGGCCTGCGGAAGGCGTACGGCGACAAGCTCCTGTTCGACGACCTGACGTTCGACCTGCCTCGAGGCGGCATCGTCGGCGTCATCGGGCCGAACGGCGCGGGCAAGACGACGCTGTTCCGGCTCATCACCGGTGAGGACACGCCCGATGGCGGCACGCTCCGGATCGGCGACCAGGTGCAGGCGGCGTACGTTTCGCAATCGCGCGACGCGCTCGATCCCGCGAAGACGGTGTGGACCGAGATCGCGGGCGGTCAGGACACGATCATGGTCGGCGGCCGGCCGCGGAACGCTCGGAGCTATGTGGCGTCGTTCAACTTCCGCGGCACCGACCAGCAGAAGCGCGTCGGCGATCTGTCCGGTGGCGAGCGCAACCGTGTCCATCTGGCGAAACTCCTCCAGCGCGGCGGCAATCTCCTGCTGCTCGACGAGCCCACCAACGACCTCGACGTGGACACGTTGCGCGCCTTGGAAGAGGCCCTCCTGGACTTCGCCGGCTGCGCGGTGGTCATCAGCCATGACCGGTGGTTCCTCGACCGCATTGCGACCCACATGCTCGCGTTCGAGGGCGATTCGAAGGTCAGGTGGTTCGACGGCAACTACGCCGAGTACGAGGAGTTCCGGCACAAGGAGCTCGGTGCGGAGGCCGACCGGCCCCACCGGATCCGTTACAGGCCGTTGATGCGGGCCTAGCTCCGACCGCAAATCCCGCCTGGCGGTATCTTCTCTCCAATGGCCGAAGTCGCACGGAGTGGCGCATACCGGCGGGGCGTCATCGGGCGCACGTTCGGGCACATCCTCGACAACGAAAAGGTCTTCGGCTACGCGCTCGTCGCCCCGGCCATCGTCTACATCATCTTGCTGATCGCGTACCCGTTCGCGATCGCGCTGTGGTTCACCGTCACCGATGCCACGGTCGGCGATCCGCTCGGCAAGTTCATCGGCCTCGGCAACCTCGTCGCGATCCTCGACGACGATGTCTTCAAGCGCGCCTTGGTGAACACCTTCGTGTTCACGCTCACGTCGCAGGCGCTGCAGATGGTCCTCGGCACGACCCTCGCATTCCTCCTGATGCGGAAGTTCCGCTTCCGCCGCACCATCCGGGCCCTCATCCTCCTGCCGTTCACCATCCCCGTCGCGATCGGCGCGATGGCCTGGAACTGGATGCTCAACCCGACGTACAGCGTCATCAACTGGGTCGGCGAGCGCCTGGGCCTCTTCCAGTACGGGCCGAACTGGCTCGGCGAAGAGCGTTTCGCGATGGCCTCGATCATCCTCGTCAACGTCTGGCGCAACCTGCCGTTCACGGCGATCGTCCTGATGGCCGGCATCAGCGCTGTGCCGCAGGAGATAATCGAGGCCGCGAGCCTTGACGGGGCCAGGTTCCTCACGCGGTGGCGCAAGATCATGGTGCCGATCATCGCGCCGATCCTCTATATCGCGCTGCTGTTCTCGCTCGTCTTCACGTTCACCGATATGACCGTCGTGTGGCTCCTCACGCGCGGCAACCCGGTGAACTCGACCCACGTGCTCGCGTCCTACGCCTTCCTCCAGGGCGTCGTCGCCGGCTCGCTCGGCCGCGGCGCGACCATCTCGCTCTTCCTGTTCCCGGTGCTGCTCATCGGCGCGCTGGTGATGCTCCGGACGCTCAAGGCGCGGCAGCTCGACTGATGACGGCAGTGGCGCACACCCCGACGGCCCCGCGGCGAACGGCGCATTCGGCCGCCTACCGCCGGAAGAAGATCCTCAAAGAAGTCGGCTTCTGGGCGCTGCTCGGGGTGTTCATCGTGTTCGCGGCGTTCCCCGTGTACTGGATGGTCATCACGGCGTTCAAGCAGGTGAACGACCTGTACAACCTTCAGAACAATCCGTTCGTCTTCAACCTCGCACCGACGCTCGACCAGGTGCGCTACCTCGTGGACAACACCCAGTACCTGGCGTGGGTGCGCAACACGCTCGAAGTCGGGCTGCTTGTGGTGATCATCACGATCCTGATCTGCGTGCCCGCCGCATACGCCCTCTCGCGGACGAAGTTCCCGGGGTCCGGAGCGCTCGGGATCGGCATCTTCCTCACGTATCTCGTGCCCCCGACCTTGCTGTTCCTGCCGCTCTCGCAGCTCGTCGTCGGCCTGGGGCTCGTCAACACGCGCTGGGCGCTCGTCGTCGTATACCCGACGTTCACGATCCCGTTCTGCACGTGGCTCCTCATGGGGTTCTTCAAGAACGTGCCCCGCGAGATCACCGAGGCCGCGCGCGTGGACGGCTGTAGTCGGCTCGGCGCGATGTTCCGGATCGTCCTTCCGGTCAGCATCCCGGGGATCCTCACGATCGCCATCTTCGCGTTCACCCTCGTCATGCAGGAGTACGTCTACGCCCTCACGTTCGTCTCGGACTCGGACGAGAAGATGGTCACCCTCGGCGTCGTGACCGACCTGGTGCGGGGCGACGTGTTCTTCTGGGGCTCGCTCATGGCCGGGGCCCTGTTCGTGGCCATCCCGGTGGCCATTGCCTACAACTTCATGATGGACACGTTCGTCCGCGGGATCACCGGCGGCGCCCTCAAGTAAACGAAGGGCCGGGGTTCATCGCCCCGGCCCCTAGCAACAGCGCCTACGGTCGGGCCCGGCTATGCCGGCCCCGACCGAGCCCCTTTACAGGGGGAACTTCGTCAGAGAGGCCTCGAGGCGCTTCTTCGCGTCCGCGATGGCCGCGTCCGCGGTCTTGGAGCCGGTGCAGTAGGCGCTGAACATGTCCGTGACCGTGTGGGTGTTGAGCGCGTCGTACGCGGCCTGCGACGACGGACCCGGGTAGCCCACCGGCTGGAAGAAGTTCGCGATGTCCTGCAAGTGGCTGAGCTTCGCGTCCGCGCCGAGGACCGGCATCGGCTTCGCGGCGTGGCCCTTGAGGAACGGGTTGTTGTAGCCCTTGCTCGCCGTCATCTGGCCCGGCCAGTCGTCGCTGTAGTCGATGAGGAACTGACGTGCCGCATCCACGTTCTTGGAGAAGTTCCAGATGCCGTACACGGTGAACTGCATCGAGCAGATCTGGGCCGTCGCGCCCTTGAGCGGGTTCTCGACGTTGATGTTCTTCGCGAGGTCGGGGTTCTGCCCTTCGATCGTCCGGTACGCGCTGATCGGGTTGTAGATCCACGCGCCCTTGCCCGACTGCAGATACGTGTTGTTGTCGACGTCGGCCCACGAGAGCACGGCGGGCTCCATGTTGCCGAAGAGCGACTTGGCCATATCGAGGACCGTCCGGGTCTCCTTGCTGTCGATCGCGACCTGGGTGCCGTCCTTGCTGAACTCGGCCGCGCCATGCGACCACATGAGCGAACGCCAGGTGTGCTCGGAGTCCGAGGTCTGCGAGACGGCGGTGCCCGCCGGGTTGCCGGCGGCCTTCAGCTTCGGGGCGTACTCAAGGAGCTCGGTCCATTGCGTCAGGTGATCCGCGGTGAAGCCGGCCTTCTTCCAGATGTCCGTGCGCCATGCGCTGAGGAACGGCACCGCGAAGTCCGGGAAGCCGTACCACTTGCCCTTCACCTTGCCGATCGCCTCTCCCGCAGGGAGCCAGCCGCCGTACTTGGTGGCGGCGCGATCGCAGATGTCGGTGATGTCCACCAGGCTCGAGGTGAACAGCGCCGGCAGGCCGTTCGCGAAGTGGGCGACGAGGTCATGTCCGCTCTTCGCCGCTACTTCGGAGGCGAAGCGCGCGGGCAGGTCGGCCTGCGGGATCCGGTCGATCTTGACCTTGACCCCGTTCTTCGTGCCCCAGTCCGCTGCCCACGTGTCCAGGTATGTGTCGAAGGCCGGGACGAAGTGACTCCACTGAAGGATGTTGAGGTCGCCGCTGAGCTTCTTCGGTGCCGCTGTGCCGCTGCCGCCGGCGCTTGCTGCCGGTGCGGTCGTCGCGCCGCCACTCGTGCTCGGGCTACCGATGCACGCGGCCGCGATGGGGACCGCGGCGGCGGCCGCCGCGCCTTTGAGGATCGTGCGCCGGCTGAGCTTGCGATCGGATCCGTCTTCCACCTAGTCCTCCCGCGTCGTGAATACCGCGCGATTATGCGCTCGTTCGGCCAGGCGCAACTTGGATTTCGCGGTGCGCGAAAGCGGCCGGGCAGGCTACGACCGGCGGGGCTCCGGCTTCTCCGGGTCCAGGCCGAGATCGGCGATCGCCTTTGCCACGTCGGCGGGCGCGTACTGCTCGTACAGGGTCAGCCCGTGCAATGACGCGACCGCGATGCTCTCCGCGTCGACCTCGAAGAACCGGCGGAGGGCCTCCCGGGTGTCGGAGCGCCCGAATCCGTCGGTCCCGAGCGGGATGAACGGCTGCGGGCTCCACCGGCCGATCTGGTCCGGCAGCGACTTCAGGAAATCGGTGGCCGCGATGACCGGGCCCGCGTCGCGCAGGACCTGGGTGACGTACGGGACCCGCGGCTCGGCCTCGGGGTGAAGGCGGTTCCAGCGCTCGGCCTCAAGGGCCTCGTTACGCAGGAGCTGGTACGAGGTCACGCTCCAGACATCGGCGGACACGTCGTATTTGTCGGCCAGCAGCTCCTGGGCGCGCAGCACCTGCTGCATGATCGAGCCGGAGCCGAGCAGGGCCACCCGCCGGCTGCTGCCGGTGTGCCCGGCCTTGTACCGGTAGATGCCGCGCAGGATGCCGTCCCGTGCTCCGTCCGGCATCGGCGGCATCGGGTAGTTCTCGTTGTACAGGGTGAGGTAGTAGAAGACGTCCTCGCCGTCGGTGAGCATGCGCTTGAGTCCGTCCTCGATGATCACCGCGGTCTCGTACGCGAACGCGGGGTCGTAGGCCCGGATGTTCGGGATGACGGTCGCGAGGAGATGGCTGTGACCGTCCTCGTGTTGCAGCCCCTCGCCGTTCAGCGTTGTGCGGCCGGCGGTCGCGCCGAGCATGAAGCCATGGCCGCGGGTGTCGCCGAACGCCCACACCTGGTCTCCGGTGCGCTGCAGGCCGAACATCGAGTAGAAGACGTAGAACGGGATCATGTGCACGCCGTGCGTCGCGAAGGACGTTCCGGCCGCCGTGAACGATGCCATCGAGCCGGCCTCGGTGATGCCCTCTTCGAGCACCTGGCCATCCTGGGCCTCGCGGTAGGGGAGGAGCGTCTCGGCGTCCACCGGCTCGTAGCGCTGCCCGAGGGGCGAGTAGATGCCCACCTCCTTGAACAGCGGATCCATACCGAACGTGCGCGCTTCATCCGGGATGATCGGGACGATCCGCTTGCCGATGTTCTTGTCGCGCAGCAGATTCCGCAGCAGGCGGGTGAACGCCATCGTCGTCGACGCGGCGGCCGTCCCGCTGCCCTTCGGGAACTCCGCGAACACGCTCGGGTCGGGGGCGGCCAGTGGCGTCGCGCGAACGACGCGCTTCGGGACCGGGCCACCGAGCGCGCGACGGCGCTCGAGCATGTACTGGATCGGCTCGCTGTCCATCCCGGGGTGGTAGAACGGCGCGCTCTCGAGCTTGTCGTCGGGAATGGGAAGCTCGAGCCGGTCGCGGAAGATCCGCAGCTCCTCCACCGACAGCTTCTTCGCTTGATGCGTGACGTTGCGCGCTTCGACGTTCGCGCCGAGCGTCCAGCCCTTCACCGTTTGCGCGAGCACGACCGTCGGCGTGTCGCGATGCGCGACGGCCGCGGAGTAGGCCGCGTAGAGCTTGCGGTAGTCGTGGCCGCCGCGACGGAGCATGCGGAGCTGATCGTCCGAGAGGTGCTCGACGATCTTCCGGAGGCGAGGGTCCGGACCGAAGAAGTGCTCGCGCACGTAGGCGCCGTCGGCGACGGTCAGTCGCTGCGAGTCGCCGTCGAGCGACTCATTCATCTTGTTCACGAGCACGCCGTCGACATCGCGCGCGAGCAGCTCGTCCCACTCGCGCCCCCAGAGGACCTTGATCACGTTCCAGCCGGACCCGCGGAACACGGCCTCGAGCTCCTGCACGATCTTCCCGTTGCCGCGGACCGGTCCGTCGAGCCGCTGCAGGTTGCAGTTCACGACGAACGTGAGGTTGTCCAGACCTTCGCGCGCCGCGACGTGCAGCGCGCCGAGCGACTCGGGCTCGTCGCACTCGCCGTCGCCCAGGAAGGCCCACACGCGCGAGCGGCTCGTGTCCGAGATCCCGCGGTTGTGGAGGTAGCGGTTGAAGCGGGCCTGGTAGATCGCCGCAAGCGGCCCGAGCCCCATGGAGACGGTCGGGAACTCCCAGAAGTCGGGCATGAGGCGCGGGTGCGGATATGAGGACAGGCCCTGGCCCGGCACGACCTCTCGCCGGAAGTGCCCGAGCTGGTCCTCCGTCAATCTGCCTTCGAGGAACGCGCGGGCGTAGATGCCGGGCGACGCGTGGCCCTGGAAGAAGATCTGGTCGCCGGCCGCGCCGTCGTCCTTGCCGCGGAAGAAGTGGTTGAACCCGACCTCGTACAGGCTCGCGGCGGACGCGTACGTGGCGAGGTGCCCGCCGATGCCGGCGAAGTCGTGGTTCGCCCGCAGCACCATCGCCGCCGCGTTCCAGCGGATCAGCCGCCGGATCTTGAGCTCCATGGCCTCGTCGCCGGGGAAGAACGGCTCCTGCTCGGGGGAGATGGTGTTGATGTACCGGGTCTGGGTGAGCGGCGGGATGCCGATCTGGAGCTGGCGGGCGCGCTTCAGGAGCTTGAACAGGACGAACCGGGCCCGCTCGGGGCCGCCCGCGCCGACCAGGGCGTCGAGGGAGTCCACCCACTCCTGCGTTTCGGCAGGGTCGATGTCGGGCAGCTGGTGTTTGAATTCGTCGAAGACGTCGTGGATCGGTTTGTCCTGCAAGGCGCCCCCTCGATGCAATGGTACGGCGCTCGTCGTGCGAGACTCGAAGGCGATGGAGAACGATCCGCGCCGCCGCCGATCGCGTGGTGGTCGCCGTCGGGGTGGTGGTGGCGGCGACGCGCGCGGCAAGCCGACCCGTGCGCCGGCCGAGCCCAAGG
>JALYKF010000204.1 GCA_030774905.1 Chloroflexota bacterium | reverse complement strand
TCCGGACCCAGCTAGAGCACTCGGCTCGAGCGAGACCTCCGGACCGTGGGCACCCTGCCCACGGTCTTTTTTCATTCCGGCGGATACCGCCGAAGGCAGTGGGCTCCCGACCGCGCATGAAAGGAGTCCACGCAGTGGCCATCGCAGTCCGCGACAACATCGGCCCACCCACGGCCGGCGCATCCCGGCCGGCGTTACAGGCGCATGGGGTCGTCAAGCAGTTCCGCTCGTCCGGCAAAGACGTGCGGGCGGTGGACGGCGTCTCGCTCGCGGTCCAGCGAGGCGAGATCTACGCGCTTCTCGGAGCGAACGGGTCCGGCAAGTCCACGCTCATCCGCGTCTTCTCGACCCTGCTCGAAGCGGACGCGGGCACGGTGACCGTGTTCGGCCTGGACATCCGCGACGACGAGCTCGCCGTGAAACGGCTGATCAACCGCGTGTCGGTCGAGGCGTCGTTCTTCAAGAAGCTCTCGGCGATGGAGAACCTCGTGTACGCGGGGCGCCTGTACGGCGTGCCGGCGCACGACGCGCGGGTCCGGTCACGGGAGATCCTCGTTCGACTCGGCATCGCAACGGCCCGCCACGACGAGCCGCTCGAGAAGCTCTCGCGCGGCATGCAGCAGAAGGTCGCGATCGCGCGGGCCTTCCTGACCGCACCGTCGCTCCTGCTGCTGGACGAGCCCACGACCGGACTCGACATCCGCAGCAAGCGGGAGGTCCAGACGTTCGTGCGCGATCTGCGGGACGCGCACGACGCGACGATCCTCCTGACCACGCACGACCTCGACGAGGCCGAGCGGCTCGCCGACCGCATCGGGGTGCTGCACGGCGGCAGGCTTGTCGCCGAAGGCACCCCGAGCGAGCTCATCGGGCGCTACGGCGCACGCGGGTCGCTCGAGGACGTGTTCATGACGATCACCGGTCGCAAGCTCGAAGACGCGGACCAGACCGAGTCGAAGGACTGAGGCGGTGCGCATCGAGCCGCGCGCGGTCTATTTCGGCATGACCGCCATCCTCCATTTCGGCTCGGGCCTCATCGCGCCCGCGTATGTCGTCCTCTACGTACGGACTGCGGGGCTCGGTCCGCTCGAGCTCGTCCTCGTCGGGACCGCGGTCGAGGCCTCGTACTTCGTGTGCAACATCCCGACCGGGGCCTTCGCCGACACGTACGGACGCAAGTGGGCGATCGTGCTCGGCGCGGCGACGATCGGCGCGGGCTGGGTGTTCCAGGCGCTGCTGCCTGCCTTCGCGTTCATCCTCCTCGCGGAGCTGGTCCGCGGGCTCGGCTGGGCGTTCATGAATGGAGCCACCGACGCGTGGATCGCCGGCGAGGTAGGGGATGCGGCGCTCCCGGCGCTGTTTGCCCGCGCCTCGCAGTTCGACCGGCTCGGGTACCTCGCCGGGCTTGGCGGCTCGGTCGCGCTCGCGACGTTCGGCTATGCCGCGCCGATCCTCGCGGGCGCAGCGGCATACGGCTTGGTCGCGATCGGCCTCGCGTTCCTCCTGCGCGAGCCGGCATTCCAGCGCCCGGCAGAACGGCAGTCGTGGCGGGGCCTCGCGACGACGACGCGCGAGAGCGGATGGCTGGTCCGGCGCAGCCCGTTCCTCGTGCTCCTCTTCGCGGCGACCGCATTCAGCGGTGCGGCGAGCGAGGGCTTCGACCGGTTGTCCGAGCCGTGGCTCCTCACGCTCATCCCCGCCGCGCTCGCGCCGGTCACGGCGCTCGCGGCCATCGATGCGCTGAAAACGATCATTGGTGTCGGGATGGGCGAGATCGCGCGACGGTCCGAACGTGTCGCCATGCCCGTCCTCGGTCCCATCCTCGCCGTCGCCGAGGCGTTCCAGATCGCCGCGACCTGCGTCTTCGCGCTCGCGAGCGGGCTCCCGCTCGCGGTGGCCGCGCTCCTCGCCGGATCCGCCGCCGGGAGCGTCACGCAGCCGCTCTATCGCGCCTGGCTGACCTCGAACATCGAACCGCGCGTCCGCGCGACGGTGCTCTCCATGCACAGCCTCTGCAATGCCGGCGGTCAGATCGGCGGGGGCCCGGTCATCGGCGCCATCGGGTCGCTCTTGGGGGTCCCGGCCGCACTGGTCACCGGCAGCGTGTTCCTGGTGCCGAACGTCTTCCTGTATCTGCGCGCAGGTGCCGCGCGCGGCCGCGCGGTGCCGCTGGAGGTGACGCCGTGATCGCCGAATTCTCGACGCAGGCCGGCCTGGCGTACGCGTTCGTCGAGCGCGAGGTCGCGCTCATGAAGCGCTACTGGCTCTGGGAAGTCGTCTGGATCGTCTACGGCATCGTGACCTCGTTGTCGGTCGCGTTCATCGGCATCGCCGCGCCGGCGATCTCCGGGAACCAGGTCGATCCCGCGACGACGTCGCGATTCGTCCTCTACCTGCTCGTGGGGACGATCGCATGGCGGTTCATGGGTCTGGTCTTCGAGAACATCGCGGAGATCATCGCGTGGGAGCGGTGGGAGGGAACGATCGAATACACGTTCATGGCGCCCGTGCCGCGGCTCACGCACCTCGCGGGGATGGCCGTCGGCACGATCGTGCGGGCGCTGGTCTTCAGCGTCGCGACGCTGTTCGCGGTGATGCTATTCATCCCGGTCGACCTCTCGCACGCGAACGCACTGTCGGCGATCGTCATGCTCGCGGTGGGGACCGTCGCGTTCATGGGGCTCGGGATCGCGTCGGCCGTCTTCCCGATGCTCTGGACGGAGAAGGGCCTGCAGATGGCATACATCGTCCAGGCGATCGTCCTGCTCGTCTCCGGTGTGTACTACCCGACGACCGTGCTGCCGGCGTGGCTCCAGGCGCTGTCGGTCATCTCGCCCGCGACCTACGTGATCGAAGGGATGCGCCGCGCGCTGCTCGACGGCGCGCAGCTCGGGGACCTGTGGCCGCTCGTGTGGCCGGCACTCGTCGTCGGCGTCGTCTCGATCCCGATCGGCCTCCGCGCGTTCATCGCGGCCGAGCGCTACGCGAAACGAACGGGCCGGCTGAAGCGGAGCGGGTAACGCCTTCCGGCTAGGCTTTCCAGATGGGAAGGGTTCCGCCCCCGCCGCCGGCCCGACGGGGTCCGGACGCCGAGCTCCTGCACGGCGAGCAGATCGCCGATCCGTACCGGTGGCTCGAGGCCGACAGCCCTGAGACCCGGGCCTGGACCGAGCTGCAGAACGCGCGGACGCGCGCGGTCCTTGATGCGGTACCGGATCGGGAGCGCTTCGCCCCGCGTCTGCGCGAGCTCCTCGGCGTCGGGCTGCTCGGCGTGCCCTGGCCGGTCGGCGGGCGCGTGTTCTTCGAGATGCGATCGGGCAGCGCCCGGCAGATGGTGCTGTACGTGCGCGAGCACGGAGAGCGGCGCGCGCTCATCGATCCGAACACCCTCGATCCAGACGGGCTCGTGACGCTCGACTGGTGGTACCCCTCGCCGGACGGCGCCCTCGTCGCCTACGGCCTGTCGCGCGGTGGCACCGAGATGTCGACCCTGCACGTAGTCGACGTCGCGACGGGTCAGCAGCGACCCGACGTGATCCCGCATACGCAACGCGCCCGGGTCGCGTGGTCGGGCGACGGCTTCTATTACACGGTCCATCCGCAGCCCGGCACGGTGCCCGCAGGGGACGAGCACTACTACCGCCGCGTCCGCTACCACCGGCTCGGAGACGACCCGTCGACAGATCCGCTCGTGTTCGGTGAGGGTCTGGCGAAAGAGACGCTGCTCGGCATGGACGCGGACACGAAGGGTCGCTGGGTGGTGCTGTCCGCGGCAGAGGGCTGGACGCGCAACGACCTCTACCTGCTCGGTCGTGAGCCGGGCTCCGACGGACCCCAGGTCATGATCGAAGGCGCCGACGGGCTGAGCCTTCCGACCGTCGCGGCGGGCCGGATCTGGATCCGGACGAACGTCGGCAGCCCAAACTACCGCATCGTGGTCGCCGATCCTGATGCGCCCGACGAATGGCGGACGGTCGTGCCCGAGAGCGAGTGGCCCATCGGATCATTCGACGTGACGCGCAGGCATCTGGTCGTGCACACGCTCGTCAACGCGGTCTCGCGCCTCTCGATCTGGTCGCAGGATGGGACGTGGCAGCGCGACGTGCCGCTCGACCCGTTCGTCGCGCTCCTCGACCGCGCGCCAGTCGTGTCGCCGACAGCCGACCCGCAGAGCGAGCGGTTCGGCTACACCGTCGACTCCTTCAC
>JALYKF010000203.1 GCA_030774905.1 Chloroflexota bacterium | reverse complement strand
CGCAAGCGCCACGAGGAGCGACCACCGGGAACCCATGGCTGCGGCGGTCGTCACCGGGGGCGGGATCGCGGCCACGGCGCGGCGCTCGCCGAGCAGCCCGTCGATCGCGTCGCGCAACGCCGCGGCGGACGCGAAGCGCTTCGCCGGGCGCTTCGCCATCGCGCGCATCACGAGCGCGTCCGTCTCGGGCTCCAACGCCGTGCGAATGCGACGCGGCGGGATCGGGTCCGCATGCAGGTGCTGATCGGCGATCTGCAGCGGCGTTTCCGCGCGGAAGGGAAGGATGCCCGTCAGCATCTCGTAGAGCAGCACGCCGAGGCTGTAGACGTCGGCGGCCGTCTGCGTCAGCCCGCGGTCCTCGGCCGTGCGCGCGATCCCGAAGTCAGCGACCTTGGGATGCCCCTCCGCGTCGATGAGCACGTTCTGCGCTTTCAGATCGCGGTGGATGATGCCGCTCGCATGCGCGGCGGCGACGCCATCGGCGATCTCGCGCGCGATGCGCAACGCTCGCCGTTCAGGGAACGGTCCGTCCCGCTGGATGACCTGCTTGAGCGTGCCGCCGGGCACCATCTCCATCGCGATGTAGTGGCGCCCGTCCACGCTGCCGACGTCGAGCACCTGGACCACGCGCGGATGCGCGATCGACGCGGCGGCTCGGGCCTCGCGGGTGAACCAAGCGACGAAGGTCGTGTCCGCACTGAGGCCGTCGCGAAGGACCTTGAGCGCGACCGTTCGTCCGAGCGTCCGGTCGTACGCCGCGTACACGTCGGCCATGCCGCCGCTGCCCAGCCGCTCGCCGAGCTCGTACCGGCCGCCGATCACGTCACCAGTCATGCCCGATGGGAGTGCACGTCCCGCGCCGACGATCGACGCGGTACCGACCTACGATCGCTGGACCACGGCGGGGAGGATCCTTCTTGGACTATCAGGCATTCGACCGGCTGGTCGCTGACCGCACGAAGAAGTGGACCGAGGAGCTCAGCGACTACTGCCGCATCCCGTGCGAAACGGCGCAATTGCCGGAGCTGAAGCGGGGCGCCGCCTGGACCGCGGACCGCCTCCGGAAGGCCGGAGCGAAGGTCGAGCTGATCGAGAAGCCCGGGGTGGCGCCGCTCGTCGTCGGTGAGATTGGCAGTGGCCCGCGGACCCTCATCTGCGTCCAGCATTACGACGTCCAGCCGGCGGCCCCGCTCGATCTGTGGACCACGCCGCCGTACGAGCCCGCGATCCGCGACAACAAGCTGTTCGCGAGGGGCGTCTCGGACAACAAGGGCCAGTTCCTCATCCGCGTGCAGGCCGCCGAGGCCTATCAGGATGCGATCGGCCCGCTCCCGATCAAGATCCGGTTCCTCGTCGAGGGCGAAGAGGAATCATCCAGCCGCCACTTCAACTCGATGCTCCAGGAGCGCCCCGATCTCACGGCCGGAGACGGCTCACTGCAGGAGGGCGGCGGGCTCGACGCGCAGGATCGACCGACGCTCATCTGCGGCGTGCGCGGGATCCTCTACGTCGAGCTTTCCGTGAAAACGCTGAACTATGACGCGCACTCGGGGGGCGCATCGCTCTACGAGAACGCCGCCTGGAGGCTGGTGGAGGCCGTCGCGACGATGCGCAAACCCGACGGCACGGTGACGATCGATGGGTTCTACGACGATGTGCGCAAGCCGACTGCGCAGCAGCGCGCGCACCTGAAGACGGTGCCGTTCGAAGAGGCGAAGCTCAAAGCCATCTACGGCGCGAAGCGGTTCGTCGGAGGCAAGACCGGGACCGAGGCGCAGGTCGCGCAGCTGTTCGCGCCGACCTGCAACATCGCGGGGATCTGGTCGGGGTGGACGGGCAACGACGCCAAGACGATCACGCCCGCCGAAGCGCACGTGAAGATCGACATGCGGCTCGTGCCCGACCAGGATCCCGACAAGATCGAGCAGCAGCTTCGCACGCATCTCGACAAGCGCGGCTTCGACGACATCGTCATCAAGAACTGGGGTAGCGAACACCCGTACTGGGGTCCGGTGGACGCGCCGATCGTCGACGCCGCGGAGCGCGCGTCGCTGGCGGTGTACGGATCGAAGCCGCTCCGGCTCTTCTCGAGCCCTGGCACGGCGCCGCAGTACCAGGTCTGCAATCCGCAGAAGCTGCCGATGGTCGCGATCGGCTACAGCCATCCCGACTCGCGCGTGCACGCGCCGGACGAGAACGTGCGGCTCGACCTCATGCCCAAGGCCGCGATGACCCTGGGGCGCTTCTTCGATGAATTCAGCCGAACGTAACCGCACGTCGTGACCGACGTCATCGTCGTCGGCCTCGGCGCGGACGGCAGCGCTGCGGCGGCACACCTCGCCAAGCGCGGCGCCCGCGTGCTCGGTCTCGAGGCGTTCCCGCGCGGGCACACGAACGGATCGTCCGGCGGGCTGACGCGCGTCATCCGTCTCGCGTACTACGAGCACCCGGATTACGTGCCGCTGCTCAAGCGGGCATGGACGTTGTGGCGCGAGCTCGAGACCGAGACGGGCGAGGTGGTGCTGAAACGGACCGGAGGCGTGTACGTCGGGCCGCGCGAGGGCGAGCTCGTCGCGGGCTCCCTGCGGAGTGCCCGCGAGCATGGCCTCGAGCACGAGCTTCTCGACCCGGCGGCGTTGCGCGCGCGCCTGCCGCTCTTCCGCTTCGAGCCGGATTGGTGGGGCCTCGCCGAAGCGACCGCGGGGTACCTCTTGCCCGACGTCGGGATCGCCTCGCATCTTGCCGTCGCCGAGCGTCACGCGGCCACGCTGCGATTCGACGAGCGGGTCACCGCGTGGGAGCGCGACGGCTCCGGCGTGCGCGTCACGACCGATCGCGGCACGTATCGCGCGTCCAAGGTCGTGATCGCCGCAGGGGCGTGGAACCCCAGACTGCTCCCTCGGCTCGCTCCGTTCCTGCAGGTCAAGCGCGTCCCGCTGTTCTGGTTCGAGCCGGTCGCCGACCACCAGGCCCTCGCCGCGCTGCCGGTGTACATCGTGGACTCCGGCCTCGGCCACGGCTGCTACGGCTTCCCGTATCTGGCGGATCAGGGACTCAAGATCGCGACGCACGGGGCCGGCACTCCGACCGATCCGAACACGGTGGATCGCGAAGCGCACGCGTCCGATGAGGCACCGATCCGGGACTTCATCCGGGCTCGGCTGCCCTGCGCGGACGGTCCGGTGCGGATGACGAAGATCTGCATGTACACGGTCACGCCGGACGAGCACTTCATCGTGGATACCGACGGGCCGGTGACCTACGCCTCAGCCTGCTCCGGCCACGGCTTCAAGTTCGCGAGCGTCATGGGCGAGGTACTTGCGGAGCTCGCGCTCGACGGCAAGACCCGCCATCCGATCGGATTCCTGTCCGCATCTCGCTTCGCGCTGTCACGCGCATGAAGATGAGTCGCACCGAGATCGTCATCCGGCTCGCGCTCGCCGCTGCGCTCATCGCGTTCGTGTACTACGCCCTGTTCACCGGTGGAGGCCTCGACCGCTAGCGGACGTCGAGGATCCAGAAGATCCCCTGATCCTCCATCCATACGGTCCCGTCGATGACGGGCCGCAGGTTCAAGCGGTAGACGCCCCGCGTGAGCGGCGCCCGAACGCTGAACCGGAACTCCGCGGTCTCGCCCGGTCGCACCACCGTGGCGGTCGTCGTCGCGATGCGATCCTCCCAGAGCCAGTTCGCGGCCATGCCGAGGGCATACGGAGAGCGGTCATCGCCGTTGAGCCCGAGGTTCGCCTGTTGACCCCAGACGCCGCGGACCCACGGCTGGGTACCTCGGTTCGTGAACCGGATCCAGAAGTCGGCGACCTGCCCCGGGGCCATGACCAGATACGGCGACTGCGACTGCCACGCCGAGTGCCACCCCGGCACGAGCGCGCGTCCAGCCGCGGCAGCGGCGACGCGACCGGAATTCGGGTCGAGCATCAGCCCGGAGGCATCAATGGCCTCGAACGCCCCGGCGGGAATGCGCTTCAGCTCGGAGAGCAGCTGATCGGACCACGACGATGAGGTCTGCCCGGTGAAGAACCAGTTCGACCCGTTGTCCGCCAGGATGAGGCCGTACCGCTGCATCGCGGTGAGCACGACCTGGGTCTGCTGTGAGTAGCCATCGAGCGAGAAGCCGGCCTTGAGCCGGAAGCGCGCGCCCATCGGCGGCAGTGACGCGTCGTTCGCGGCACCCGCCTGGTGGCGGGCCGGCCACACGAAGCGCTTGTCGGTCCGCTGCGCGGTGAATCGGATGGCGTGGTCCACGAGGCCACGCGCAACTTCGTCGTAGCGGAGCACGCCCGGCCAGATCGGGAGTCCGGCCGCATCGGCGCTGGTCCAGCCCGATGGCCGGAGGGCGTGCGTGTTGAGGTCGAAGACGGCACCCGAGCCCGCGGTGGGGCGGCCACCGTTCCACGACGCGTCGAACATCTCGTAGAGGACGCAGGTGTCCTTGTTCAGCATGAGGGCGTGCGCGTCGCTCGCCGGCTCGATCGGGGTCGACGCGGTGAACGGGTACGGCACATCGTCGCTCTCATCGGCGTAGCCGAAGGACACCCGCGTCGTCGGCGTCGTGTTGTCCACGACCTGGAGCTGGTAGCCGTACGGGTACGCACCGAAGTCCGGATGGAGGAGCCGCGATGGCCCGCCCATGTTCCCGATCCAGGTGTCGCTCTGCGGGAGCACGGGCAGGCCCAGCACGAGGGAGTGCCACACGTCGTCCGCCGGATACATCGGGCAGTTCGGCGCCTCGGGCATCGGGGAAGCTCTCGGTGCCGCAAGCGAGGCCTGCGGCACCGAGAGCGAAAGGGCGACGGTCATGAGGACCGCGAGCGCGCGGCTCAGGGCTTGCTCAGTGCGTCGAGCTGGTGCTGCACCAGGTCGCGCTGGTCCTCGTACTGGCGCGCGAGGTTAGCCCAGTCGTCGGCCTGCTTGTCGGCCTCGGCGGCCTTCGCGTTGAACAGGTCCCGCATCGCCGGGTTCGTGGCTGCGGCAGCCTGCGCGCGGAAGTCCGTGGCCATCGCCGCGTAGCGGTCCGACTCGGACCACTTGTACGCGACCTTGTCGTTCAGATCGCTGAGGGTCTGCTCGAGCTTGGCGCGCTTGCTCGCGGTGTCCTCGGGCTTCGGCATGGGGAGCGGCGCGACCGTCGTCCCGAGCTGCGCGAGCTGTGCGACGAGCTGGTCGTGCTGTGCCGTGTAGTCCCTCACGTAGTTGGCCCACTGGGCCGCGTCCGTGTCGGCCTGCGCCGCCTTGGCGAGGTACCGATCGCGGTCCGCACCGGTGAGGCTCGCGGCCTTGGCGCGATATTCGGCCGCGGCGTCGGTCGACTGCTTGAACAGCCCCTGCTTGTACACGAGCGTCGCGTCGACCTGCTTCAGCTGCTCGAGCAGCTGCGCGCGCTTCTTCGCGACCTGATCGGTCGGCGACAGCGCCGGCTTCGGCGTCTGGACGGCCTTCTGCGCGTCCTTCTTCAGCTGCTCCTGCCGCGCCTGTTCGGCTTTCTGCGCCTGCTCGAGCTTGGCCTTGGCGTCGGCTTCCTTCTGCTTCGCCGCGTCGATGCGCTGCTGCTTGGTGTCAGCGACGTATTTCGACTCGAGGGCTTTGGCCTGCTCCTTGATCGACTGGTACTCGGACTTCAGCTGCTTCAAGGTCTTCTGGCATTCCGTTTCGACTTTTGGCTGGCGCTTCCGCGCTGTGGTCACTTCGCTCACTGCTGCGTCCCGCTCGGCCTGGCACGCCTGGCGCAGATCCGCCAGGGCCACCCGGAAGTCGTCGATGGCCTGCTTCAGATCCGCGAGCCCCGGGCCTGGCGGGATGACCTCTTCTTCGTTGTTCTGAGTGTCATTGGCGCTGACGGATGTCGCGCCGGATGCCAACAGTCCGAGCGTCAGGATCGCCGCGAGCGCTACGCGAAGCCCACCCACGTTGCCCACCTCCGCTTTGTTGCTCCACTAACGGCCGCAGCAAGCGAGCGTGCGGGTTACTTCGGTACCTCCGTCGTTTTGATTACGCGGCGGCACGCCTCCTGCGCCGGCCGATCGCCGCATCGAGCCGCTTCTCGAGCTTCGCCAGCTCGGCCTCGAGCTGCGCCCCGAGGTCGACGGCTTGCCGCGTCGGCACCGCGTCCGCGGACCCGATCGCGCCGATGAGCGCACCGATCCGATGATTCAGACGAACGCCGAAGTTGAGCGTGTCCTGACGGCTCTTCGCCTTCGGCTGCATGAGCTGCGCTTCGATCGCGTCGAGCGTGCGCTTCGTCGCGGCGCTCGTCCGCGGATCCTTCCGTGCCTCGCGGAGACGGTTGACCGCCTTGTGGTCGCGATCAAGCAGATCGCGGAGCTTCACCCGGAGCGCGAACTGCGCATCGAGATCCGCTTGCGTCGCCGGGATCCGCGGATCCTTACGGATCTCGAATCGTGCTTAGCTCCGATCTTTGCCGACGGCGAGACGGACGGTGTAGCTGCCGGGGGTCGCGACGGCGCCCTTCAGCGAGCCTTCGAGCTGCTCCATCACCTGCGGCTCGTCGTCGATGAGCGCCGCGTCGGGGTAGCGCATGTCCCACACGAAGCGGTTCATGCCGGGCTCGACCGCCACGCGCGGCTCTTTGTCCTTCGGGTCGGCGTCGTCGGGCCGCTTCGTGTACGAGCGGATCGTCCGGCCGCGCGAGTCGAGGAACGTCAGGGTGATGTCAGTGGCTGTCCCGCGGAGGAAGTACGTGACGATGACCCCGTCCGGCGGGTTCTTCCCGGCGTCGAGGTTGGTCTCGACCTTGTCGCCGTTCGGACGCTCCTCGACGATCGAGGTGTAGATGCTGCCGCCGGGATGCCGGTAGTTCTTCATCGGCGCGAGCTCGCTCTTCGAGGAGAAGCCGCCGTACGTCTTGTACCGGATGGTCGGACGGGGCGTGAACAGGCGTGACGCGCCCGTGGCCCGCTTCCGCGCAAGCTCGCGCACTGGTGACAGATCGTCGAAGACCCAGAACGATCGCCCGTGCGTGGCGAGCGCGAGGTCGCCGTCCTTCACGATGAGATCGTGGATCGGCACGACCGGAAGGTACGTGCCCTGCCACCGCTGCCAGCGGGCGCCACGGTCGAGCGAGACGTACAGACCGACCTCGGTGCCGGCGTAGAGCAACCCCGGGACCAGAGGGTCCTCGCGGACGGCTCGGACGAACGTGTCCGCCGGGATGCCCGCCGTGATCTTGGACCACGTGCGCCCGTAGTCATCGGTCCGGTAGATGTAGGGCTTGAAGTCATCGTGCTTGTAGCGGTTGGCGGCCACATACGCCGTGCCTGCGTCGTGCTGACCGGGCTCGATGATGCTGATGAGCGTCTGCGCCGCGATGACCCGCGGCGTCACGTTCGCCCAGCGCTTCCCGTTGTCGCGCGACACATGGATCAGGCCGTCGTCGCTGCCGGCCCAGAGCACACCCGGCTCGAGCGGCGATTCGGCGAACGCGAAGACCGTCGCGTGATACTCGGCGCCGGTCTGATCGAGCGTGATGGGACCGCCCGAGTCGCCCGTGGTCCGGGGGTCGTTGCGGGTGAGGTCCGGGCTGATGCGGTCCCACGTCGTCCCCTCATCCCGGCTGCGGTGGACGTACTGCGACGCGGTGTAGAGGACCCCGGGGTCGTGTGGCGACAGCGCGACGGGCGCGGTCCAGTTGAAGCGGTATTTGATGTCCTTCGCGGCGATCCCCGAGGACGCATCGGGCCACACGTTGATGGTGCGGACCTGGCCGCTCCGATGGTCGTAGCGCGTGAGCAGACCGGCGTGATCCGCCGCGACGACGATGTTCGGGTCGTCGGCCCGGACCGCGATGTGGCCGGCCTCGCCGCCGCCGACCTCGTAGCAGTCCTGCCACAGGATCCCGCTCAGCGACGAGCGCGTCGGCGATGAGATCGACGAGTTGTCCTGCTGAGCCGCGTACAGCCGATATGGGGTCTGGGTGTCGGCGGTGATGTGGTAGTACTCGGCCGTTGGCTGGTTGTAGAGCGATGACCAGGACGCCCCGCCGTTGAACGAGATCGTCGCCCCGCCGTCGTTGCCTTCGATGATCCGCAGCGGGTCGTTCGGGTCGATCCACATGTCGTGGTTGTCGCCGTGCGGGATGGTCTGCCGCGCGAACGTCTTGCCGGCATCGCTCGACCGCCACGCGTCGACGTTCAGCACCCAGACGGTCTCCCCGTCCTGCGGGTCGACGAAGAGGTGGGTGTAGTACCAGGCCCGCTGGCGCAGCTCGCGGTCCTCGGAGCCCTTGGACCAGCTCGCGCCGCCGTCCTCGGATCGGAAGACGCCCCCGTCGTTAGCCTCGACGAGCGCGAACACGCGGTCCGGGCGGGAGGGCGCGACCGCGATCGATATCTTCCCGAGGACGCCCTTCGGTAGACCGCGGTTGCGCGAGATCTCGGTCCACGTGTCTCCGCCATTGGTCGACTTGAACAGTCCGCTTCCCTCGCCGCCGCTGATCAGCTGATGCGGGCGGCGGATCGCCTCCCACAGCGCGGCGTAGACGATGCGCGGGTTCGTCGGATCGATGCTGATGTCGATGCCGCCGGCTTTCGTGCCCCGCGAGAGCACCTTTTTCCAGGTCTTGCCGCCGTCGGTCGTGCGGAAGACTCCACGCTGCGGGTTGGGGCCATGGGCGTGCCCGAGCGCCGCGACGTACGCGATGTCGGGATCCTCGGGATGCACGCGCACCTTCCCGATGTTCCGGGTGTCCTCGAGCCCGAGGTGGGACCATGTCTTCCCGCCGTCGGTGCTCCGATAGACGCCGTCGCCGTGCGAGACGTTGCCGCGAATGCAGGCCTCGCCCATCCCCGCGTACACGACGTTCGGGTCAGATCCCGCGACCGCGATCGCGCCGACCGACGCGCGCTTGAAGAACCCGTCGCTCACATTGCGCCAGAACAGTCCGCCGTCGGTGGTCTTCCACACGCCGCCGCCGCACGAGCCCATGTAGAAGGTGTTGCGCTCGCGGGGATCGCCGGCCACCGCTTCGACGCGACCGCCGCGGAACGGCCCCAGCTGGCGCCATTCCAGTCCGTCGAGTGACACCCCGGATTGCGCGGTGATACGTCGCGGCATGGTCGTTCCCTCCCGAGAGCTAGGCTCGGGCAGACCATAGAGAAAACACACGGCTTGGGCTTGGGAGGGTCTTCAAA
>JALYKF010000202.1 GCA_030774905.1 Chloroflexota bacterium | reverse complement strand
CCGACTGACCGGTGCCGTACTGGTTGTCGAACATGTGCTTGGTGCGGGCCTCGTTCACCGCGATGATCGGATACGCGAGGACGCCCTCGGCGACCATCGCGCGAAGGCGGATGACGCCGGTCGTGGTCTCCTCGGTGCCACCTTTGACGTTCGGCAGCAGGTCCCTGCGCGTGGTGTGGAGGAGGGTGACGACGTCCGCGCCATCGTCCATCGTGATCTCGGGCTTCGTGTCGAGCACCGCTTCGATATGCCGGAAATATGTAGCGCGGTCCTCGCCCTTCTTGGCGTACGTCGCGATGCCCTCGTTCTGGGCGAGCGCGGCCGCGGCGTCGTCCTGCGTCGAGAGCGGGTTCGACGCGCAGAGCGTGACGGACGCGCCCGCATCGCGGAGCGTGATCGCGAGATTCGCGGTCTCGGTGGTCACGTGGAGGCAGGCGCCGATCCGCAGCCCCTTGAACGGCTGCTCCGCTGCGACGCGCTTCCGGATGCTAGCCAGGACGGGCATCTCGCGGCCGGCCCATTCGATCCGCCGCGAGCCCGCGTCGGCGAGCGAGCGATCCGCGACGTCGGACTGTGACTTGGTGGCAACGGTCATGACGTTCTCCCGAATAGATTCTTGGTGAGCCGCTCCCACACGGCGCGGCGGACGGCAGGCCCTTCGACGAACGGCCCGTGGACCTCATAGCCGAGATTGCGATAGACGCTGACGGCAGGCGCGTTGTCCTGCCGCACGTTGAGCACGACGTCGCGGTGCATCTCGAGCGCAGCCTCGGTGACGGCCGAGGCCACCGACGTCGCCATCCCGCGGTTGCGATATGCGAGCCGGGTGAGGACGTTCCCGACAGCCGCGATACCCGCGCCGTACGAGCGAACGTGCGTGCCCGCGGCCGCGACGAGCTGACGACCGGAGTACACGCCGAAGTAGAGCTCACGCTCGAGCCGCGCCGGCGTGAAGTACGTGCGCGAGGCGTTCCCATACAGGTCGATCACATCTTCGAGCTGCTCCGGCGTCAGGCGGGTGATCTCGTGCGCCACCCTTGGCTGGAACCGGGCGAGGTCGACGACCATCCGGTTCATGACGTCCAGACGCTCGAACCGGTAGCTCGTCTCGATCGGCAAACGGCCGTTCGGCGGGGTCGCGAGGATGAGCCGCGGCTCGTTCATGCCGCTACGGAACAGCTCCGCGAGGGCCTGTGACTCCCCCATCGCGAAGCACGGCCGGAACGGAAGGACCTCGACGAGGAGCGCCGCCGCGACGATGTCATCACCGCGCCGCGCGACCCACCAGCGCGACTGATCCACGTTCTCGGGGTCGAGATCCGCGAGGGCGTACGCGGCGATGAGCCGATCGCGCTCGAAGAACGCGCGCACATCCGCGGCCGGTGCGTGTTGATCGAGATCGATTTCGGGCATGAGCGGGGCCGCGGTCATGGCGTCCTCCAATCCTGAGGGCTACGACCTAGCGGGGCTCCGCCGGTTGTGCTGTGGAGCATCAGTCTATCGCGGAGCGATGCGTGCGGCGAGCGCTGCGGTACGTGCCGCTGATACGGGCAACGCGAGCGCGGTCAAGGGCAGGCGCGCGATCGCAGCGGCGAGCACGACCATCTGCGCGACGCCGGTGACCCGGTCCCAGCGCGCTTCGTCCGGGTCCAGCTCGGGCCGGGCGACCTGGAGCGCATAGCGCGCCACCGGCGCGAGCAGCACGACGCGTGGCGCGCCGCTTCGCACCGCAGCGATGGCCGCGCCGAGGGTCAGGAGCGAGTCCGCTTCGAGGTCCAGACGCGCCCCGCGCGATGTGGGTCCAGCGTGGCGGGCCAATGGGCCGTCGAGCCAGTCGGAGACGACCGCGACGAGCAGGAGCGGGAAGCTCGGGCGGAACGCGAGGACGATGGCACAGAGGACCCGAAAGATCGTGAGGCCATCAGCGGTACTGCGCGCGTTCACGATGCCCATCGTTCTGCGAGCTCGCGCAACGCGCGCGTGGCGCTCGCGAGAGGCGGCAGATGCCCGAACAGGATCGTGCCCGGGTCCAACGTGGCCAACCGCGCGACCGATCCGCGAGCGGCCCGCAGATCCTCGCTCCAGTAGCGATTCGGGCGCTGCAGCACGCCCCGAGCATCGCACCAGAGCGCATCACCGCTGAACAGCAGGCCGTGACGCTCTGCGTGCAAGCACACGCTCCCCGGCGTGTGTCCAGGCGTGTGGACGACGCGCAGCCCGCCCAGCGCGACGAGGACCGTGCCATCGAGAAGATCCGTTGTCCCGCCAAGCCGTCGCACGGCGAAACGCCGCGCGACCGTGCCTGCGTTGAACCGCAGCGCGCGTCCGCGGTCGGCGGGATGCACGAAGACTTCCGCGCCGCCGGCGCCGCCGATGTGATCCGGGTGCGCGTGCGTCACGACGAACCGCGCGATCTCCGCAGGCGAGCGTCCGAGCGCGCGGATGGCGGCGTGCAGCCGCGGCAGCGACCCGCGCATGCCTGCGTCGATGATCGTGATCTCGTCCTCGAGGATCGCGTATGCCGTCGCGCCGATGAGCGGGATCGCGTGGACCCCGGGCGCGACCTCGGTCACGCGCTCGAGGCTAGCGGCCTTTTCCCGCGACGACCGTTGCGCTGGCAGTCGCGGTCGGGCTCGACAGCGTGCCGTCACGCGCGACGAGCTCGACGGTCACGACGTCGCCCTTGTTCCCATTGCCGGGCTGACCGGGGTCAAAGCTGTCGCTACGAGCAGAGGTGGTGGTGGTCTGCCGGGTCACGCCGTTCACCTTCCAGACGTACGTGAAGGTGAGCGGATCAGCATCCGCGTCGCTGGCGGTCGCCGTCGCGACGAGCACGGTATGGGTGCCCGGCGTCGTCGTATTGAGCGCGACGGTGGCGACCGGGGCGGTGTCTTGAATGAGGAGCGCTGACGATGTCAGGGGCGCGCTGGACAGCGTGCCGTCGGACGCGGTCACGCGCACGGCGATGGCGTCCCCGCGTTCACCGGTTCCCGCGACGGAAAGGTCGAGGGTCGCAGTCGTCGCCGCCGAGATGTCCACGCCGTTGCGCGTCCATTGGAATGCATACGTGAGGGTGTCGCCGTCGGCGTCGTGCGCCGCCACGCTCGCGGCGAGCGTGTCGTTCGTGCGCGCCGAGGACGGTGAGACGGTCACGCTGTCGACCACCGGCGCGCTGTTGCCGAGCAGGGCGACAGCGTTGGATCCATTCAGCGCCACGTACGTCTGCGTCCCAACGACCGCAAGGCCGGCAGGCTTCGGGCCGACGGACACACGCGTCACAGCGCCGGTCGTCGGATCCACCATCGCGAGATCGTCACTGCCGAGATCGGTCACGTAGACCGTCGAGGTCGTGACCGGAACGATGTGGCTGGGGAAATTGCCGACCGTGACGGTGCGCGTGACGGCGTTCGTGCTCGCATCGATGACCGCGAGCCGCCCGGGTGCGGTGTCGGTGGCGGCGAAGAGGCGGCCACGGCTCGGATCGGCCGTCAGCGCGAAGCGGACCGGTCCCCCGACATCGATCGTGGTCACGATGGCGTTCGTCGTCAGATCGACGACCGTGACACCGCCGCCCGCAAGATCGCCGAGGTACCCGAGATGCCGGAGCGGGTCGACAGCCACGGACCACCACCCAGCGTCGGATGGCGCGGTGACGGTCGCGACGGCCACGAGCGTCGTCGTGTCGAAGACCGTCAGCCGCGATGGCGTGACGGCGTACAGGCGCCCGAGGCCGGGATCGACCGCGACGCCGAGGCCACCGGGCGAGAGCGTTCCGATCGTGGAGCGCGCGGCGGTGTCGATGACGGAGACGGTGCCGCTGTTGAAGTTCCCGACGTAGGCGCGGCCGGCTGCGTCATCGGTGACGATCTCACCGGGCCCGCTTCCGACCGCGATGCTGCCGGTGACCGTGTTGGAAGCGATGTCGATGATCGAGACCGTCGATCCGCCGCTGTTCGCGACGTAGAGGAGCCCGGAGCCGACTGCTGCGACGCCGAACGGCTGTGAACCCACAGCGATGGTCCGGACGACGGAGAACGCGGCGGCAGGCTGCACGCATACAAGGAGGAGCAGCGTGGCGAACCCGAGGGCGCGTCGCATGTCCGGTTAACGGACGAATTGGACCCCGGTTATGCGGGCTAGAACTCGATCAGGGTCGCAATGTCGTAGCCCTGCAGCTTGTCGCGGCCGTGCAGGGCTTTGAGCTCGATCAGGAAGGCGAGCGCGACGATCTCGCCCCTCAGCTGCTTCACGAGCTCGATGGTGCCGGCGACCGTGCCGCCGGTCGCCAGGAGGTCGTCGACAATGAGCACCTTCGCACCCGGTTTCATCGCGTCCCTGTGCATCTCGAGCGTGGCCGAGCCGTACTCGAGGTCGTACTCGACGCTCACCACGTCCGCCGGCAGCTTGCCGAGCTTGCGGACCGGGACGAACCCGACGCCGAGCGCGTACGCCATCGGGGCGCCGAAGATGAAACCGCGGGACTCCATGCCGACGACGACGTCGATCGGCTTGCCCTTGACCTTCGCGAGGAGCCCGTCGACGGCGCTCTTGAAGGCGTCGCCGTCCTTGAGCATCGTCGTGATGTCCTTGAACAGGATCCCGGGCTTCGGGAAGTCGGGGATGTCACGGATGCGCTCGCCGAGCTCCTTGGGTGCGATTGCCGCCACTGCGAGAGATTAGCGGAAGCGGCGCCTACATCTCGAGTGG
>JALYKF010000201.1 GCA_030774905.1 Chloroflexota bacterium | reverse complement strand
ACCCGATGGCCCTCATGCTCGCGGGCGCGCTCATGCTCCGGCACATCGGGGAGCGCGCGGCCGGCGATCGCCTCGAGCACGCGATCGCCGCCGTCGTCGCGATCGGCAAGGACGTCACCTATGACCTCAAGCCGGATCGCGACGACCCGACGGCGGTCGGCACGAAGGAGTTCGCTGAAGCCGTGATCATGCACATGGAGGCGGTCCATGCCTGACCAGGATCCTCGCAACCCGAGGCGGTTCCTCTACAGCACGAAGACGAAGTACGAGTTCCAGTTCGGCTACTCCCGCGCGGTCCGCCACGGCAACGTCATCCGGGTCGCCGGGACGGCGGGGCGCGACGAAAACGGCGTGCCACTCACCGGCGGCGTCGTCGAGCAGACCAAGCGCGCGCTGGAGATCATCAAGGCGGCGATCCTCGACCTTGGCGGCAAGGTCGAGGACACGATCATGACCCGGGTCTACGTCGCGGACGCCGCGTCGATCGAGAGCGTCGCCGTCGTCCACGGCGACTTCTTCCGCGACATCCGCCCCGCGACCACGATCGTCCAGGTGAGCTTCATCGACTCGCGCGTCCAGGTGGAGATCGAGGCCGAGGTCGTCTACGGCGGCGCGGACGCCAAGCAACCGGGATGAACAGCGTCCGCGTCGTCATCACCGGTGCGACCGGACAGGTCGCCTACGCGCTCCTCCCCCGCATCGCCGCGGGCGAGATGTTCGGCCCGGACACCGAGGTCGACCTCCGGCTGTCGGATATCCCGGCGATGATCGAGAAGGCCAAGGGCGTCGTCATGGAGCTCGAGGACGGCGCCTACCCGCTGCTTGCGCACGTCTCGGCGAGCGGTGACCGGGCCGAAAGCCACACGGAGGCCGACTGGGTCCTCCTTGTGGGGAGCGTCCCGCGCGGACCCGGCATGGAGCGCGGGGATCTGATCCGGAAGAACGGTCCGATCTTCGTCGACGAGGGCAAGGCCGTCGCGCAATACGGATCCAAGAACGTGCGCGTCGTCGTGGTCGGAAACCCCTGCAACACCAACTGCCTCATCGCGCGCCACTCGGCCGGCGACACGGTGCCGGCAGACCGGTGGACCGCGCTGACCCGGCTCGATCAGAACAGGGCGACGTCGCTGCTTGCGGCGAAGGCGGGACAGCGCAGTACGGCCGTGAAGCATCTCGCGATCTGGGGCAACCACAGCGCCACGTTGTACCCGGACTTCACGAACGCGACCGTCGGCGGGAAGCCGGCCGACCAGGCCGTCGAGCGCGCCTGGCTCGAGACCGAGTTCATCCCGGCGGTCCAGCAGCGCGGCGCGGCGGTCATCGCGGCGCGGGGCGCGTCGAGCGCGTTTTCGGCGGCGCAGGCCATCGTCGCTCACGTGAAGAGCCTGGTGACGAAGACCCCCGGGGACGAGTGGTTCAGCGCCGCGGTGGTCTCGGACGGCAGCTACGGCGTCGCCCGCGGCATCGTCTCGTCCTTCCCGCTGCGGTCGAAGGGCGACGGCGCGTATGAGATCGTCCAAGGCGTTGGACTGGACGCGTTCGCCAAGGCCAAGATCGACGCGACGATCGCCGAGCTCGAGAAGGAGCGCGAGATCGTGAAGGATCTGCTCGGCTAGCGATCGTGGAGCGCGTCGACGTCGCGATCGTGGGTGGCGGTCCGGCAGGCTTGTCGGCCGCCCTCATGCTCGGACGGTGCTGCCGCAGCGTCGTGGTGGTCGACGCCGGCGAACACCGGAACCGCAAGGCTGGAGCGGTCCACGGGTTCCTCACGCGTGACGGCACGCCCCCGGCCGACCTGCTGCGCGCGGCGCGCGCAGATCTCGAGCGCTACCCCGAGGTGACGCTGCGCACCGGTGTCGTGAGCGCGATCACGGGCGCGCGTGGCACGTTCGAGCTCCGCCTCGCCGACGGCGCGCCGTTCCAGGCCCGCAGGGTGCTCCTTGCGACGGGCGTGATCGACGTCGTCCCCGCGATCGAGGGACTGCCCGAGCTCTTCGGCCGGAGCGTCCACCACTGCGCGCACTGCGACGGCTACGAGTACGCGGGCACGCCGATCGCCGTGTACGGCCAGGCCCGGCCGGGAATCGAGGCCGCGCTCGCCATGCTCGCGTGGAGCGACGACGTCGTGCTCCTCACCGACGCGCGCCCGTTGGTGCCCGCCGACCGGACGCGCCTGGAGGCGCTCGGCGTGCCGGTCCGGGAGGAGCGCGTCGTGCGGCTCGAGGGCACCGCTGGACAGCTCGAGCGCGTCGTGTTCGCCGACGGACCGGCGCTCGCGCGATCAGGGCTGTTTCTGGTGGCTGGCCAGCGGGAGCAGAGCGAGCTCGCGAAGCAGCTCGGGTGCGAGCTGACCGCGGAGGGCATGGTCAAGGCGGATCAGCACGCGGTGACGAGCGTGCCCGGCGTGTACGTCGCCGGCGATGCCGGCGTCGGCGAGCAGATGGTGATCGTCGCGGCGGCGCAGGGCACGATCGCCGCGACGAAGATCCACGCCTCGTTAGGGGAGGAAGATCTCCGCTCGCGGGCGGCGCACCGGGCCGCCGCGGGCTAGATCGTGCTCGCCGCCGCGTAGATCGCGGTCAAGAACCGGCTCGGCACGCGGCCGATGGAGCGCGTGCCGTTGAATCCAGCCGAGGGCGCGACCGCAAGCCACGTCGTGAAGCTGATCGGGTGCGGCACCCAGTGGTTGCCCCGGTCCGTGTCGTACTCCACGAGCACAAAGGTGCCGCCCGGTCGAAGG
>JALYKF010000200.1 GCA_030774905.1 Chloroflexota bacterium | reverse complement strand
GCCCCGCTCCTCTTTTGTGTCTCGCCCTACCGGCAGGCGGCCGCGCGCGCGACGAGATCGCTCTGGCCCGAAACGAGGACCGCCGCGCGCGCCGCTTCGTCGCGGGCGATCGCGCATCTGCCGAACGCCGTCGCGACCTCGGCGAGCACGATGTGACCGAGCGGTGCATTGGGGTCCGTCCTCACGGCCTCGCTCGCGGCCGCGATCGCCTCATCCTCCGAGTTCGCGGCGTGCGTGAGGGCGATCCGCGTCAGAGCGCGCGCGAGGTTCGCCCAGTAGACCGCTTCGTGACGCTCTTTGGTCGTGGCGGCGCGATACGCGACCGCTGCCTCTGCCCACCGCTGCTCGGCCTCGAAGGCGAGACCAAGGCGATTCCAGTTACCGGCGCGTCCGCCGTCGCGTGCGGCAGCCCGATCTGCGGACGCGATGGCCGCGTTCGTGTCCCCAAAGTGCAGCGCCTCCGTGGCCGCCCACGCTTCCTGATTCGCCAGGAAGGCTCGCGTGCCGGTCGCGATGGCGACGACCGTGACGATCGCGATCGCCGGTCCGACCCAACGCGGCACCTGCCGCACCGGCAGCTCGCTCGGAGCCGCGCGCAGAGCGACGACCGCGCCGATCGCGAGCCACGGATACCACCCGACCGCGATCGACCCGACGCTCACGAGCGCATTCGCCCAATACGCCAACCACCCGAAGAGCAGCGGTAGCCCGATCCCTGGTCTCTCGCGCGCAAGGCTTCGGAGCTCCAGGGTGCCGAGCCCGACCAGCGCGAGCAGTGCCGCTAGCCCGACGAGCCCGGTCGTGGCGGACGCATCGAGCAGCCAGTCGTGAGCGGAGGTCTGCGGCCCCGCGCTCAATATCGGAAGACTCTCCGCCGTGCGGTGCTCGACGAATGCCGCGCGAAAGTTATCGGGCCCGTAGCCGAACAATGGGCGGGCGAGCGTCGCGCGCACGGCGATGCCGTACAGGGCGATGCGATCCGGGAGTGTTCCCGCCTGCACGGTTCCGATGGCGCGTTGCCCCAATGGCGTTGCCAGCAGCATCGCGCCGAGCACGAGTGTCGCGGCGGTCGCGACGAGCGCGACGCGGCGTGTCGGACGGCGGTCCACAAGACTTCCGGCCAGCACGGCACTGATGCCGACGAGTGTGCCGCGCGTCGCGACGACTGCGGCGATCCCCACGACCGCGAGCACCCCGGCGAGGGCCACGGCCTTCCGGCGGCCGCGCGTCGTGGCGATGGCCGCACCGAACGCGAGTCCGAACAGCACGCTGAGGAAGTGACCGAGCTGGTCCGGGTTACCGAATGTCGCGAACGGCCGTCCCCGCGGATCGACGGCCCACGCGAACGGATCCGCGCCGAGCGTCTGGAGCACTGCGTAGCCACTGGTGACGATGCCGGCGGTACCGACCGCCCCCAGCAGAAACGTGACGTCGCGATCGCTGCGGACCGCGACCGCGACCGCGAGATACAGGACGATCATGTCAGCGAGGTAGGTCAGGCCTAGATACCGGTCGACCTCACCGAAGACCGCGACATAGGGTTCGGCCGCGAAGATCGCGGCAACGGCCGATACCGCGGCAAGCCAGGCGACTGCCCAGTGGAGCCGGGCCCGTGGCACGAGGCGCGGACCGTAGGCGAGCAACGCCACGAGGAGGACCGCCACGGTCGCCCATTCGCTCGCCCGGCTGGCCAGACTCTTCGGCAGATCGAACGGGACGTCGCCGCGCGGGTCGAACACGAGAACGACGAGGACGATCTTGGCCGCCGCCAGCCACAGCAGCGCGCGTCGGGTGCGTGCCCGCTCGAACGTCGCGGCCATGGGTGGAGGCTACGTCGTTACGACACGCGGCTCGGGGATCGAGATCTCCGGCCCTAGCCGGGCAGCGTGAACGTCGGCAGCCGGAGCTCGCCGCCGGGTGATCCGAGGAGGAACTGCCGTCCGGCCTCTTCGCCCTGGACCTTGTAGATGAAGTTCCAGTTCGTCGGGCCGGTCGGGATGTCGGTGAACCAGATGCCCTGATCGTCGGTGGCGATCGGACAGATGCCCTTCTCGAGCACGACGCAGATGCCCTGCGCCGGCGAGCCGTCAGGACGGCGCACCGTGCCGATGACCCGCGTCGTGCCGGGCGTGATGGTCGCGCCCGGCGTCGGGAACGGCGTCGTTCCGGGCGGCGGCGGCCCGGGCGTTTCAGTCGCCTCGGGGATCACCTCGGTCGACGGGAGCGGGGTAGGGAGGGCGGCACCCGACGGAGCGCTGAATGGTGTGGGGGTCGGCGACGGCGAGGCCTCGGCCTGCTGCGAGGCCGATGGCGCAGCAGGCTGCACGGAGACCGCGCAGGCCCCCAGGAGGGCCGCGGTGATCGCGAACAGGCCGATCCGCATCCGCATTCCATTGATGTTCGCGCACCTGCCCGAGTCACCGGTCGCCCGGCCGCCCTCCACGTAGAGTGAGGATGTGAGGAACGGCCCCGGTCGTGGCGACTGGGGGAACATCGATTGGTCGCGCGTCGACCTGCCCGGGCTCCGCCGGACGACCCGCGGCCCGCGCCGGCCGGCCAACCGGATCTCGAGCGTCATCACGATCGTGGTGCTCGCGCTGGTCCTGGTGCCGCTCCTGTTCACGCCCATTGTCGGGTTCCTCACCGATCTCCTGTGGTTCCGCAGTCTCGGCCTCGAGGACGTCTACCTCCGCCGGTACACCGCCGGCTTCTGGGCGTTCATCGTCTTCATGCTCGCGTTCTTCTTCCTCGCGCTCCCGAACCTGTATTACGCGCTCCGCCACCACGTGCCGCGGATCGTCGTGGACGCCGACGCACCTCGTCCCACTGGCGCGCTTGCGCTCACCCTCCGGATCATGCCGCTGCTCCTCGTGCCGGCCTTCTTCTTCGGCCTCGCCGGCGGCGACGAGTGGGACGCGCTCCTCCGCTGGCTGAACAGCGTGCCCTTCGGGACGACCGATCCGGTGTTCGGCCGTGACATCGGGTTCTACTTCTTCACCCTGCCGGTCCTCGAGTTCATCCGCGGGTGGCTCCTCGCGGCCATCGTGCTCATCGCCGTCGGCGTCGTCGCGCTCTATGTCGTGCGCGGCGTCATCGGTGTCGCGACGCAGCCCCTCGCCGGCGCCGACATCGGCGTCTCGGCGCGCAACGCGCTCGCGCTCGCGCGCCCCGCCCGCGCGCACCTCTCGATCCTCGGCGGCATCTTTCTCGCCCTCATCGCCTTCGGCTACCAGCTCGATCAGTTCACGCTGCTGTTCCGTGACGAGACCGTGCTCACGGGCGCGGGCTTCACGAGCATCACCGCGCGCCTGCCGGCACTGCAGATCCTCACCATCGTCGTGGCCATCGCCGCGATCGCGACGTTCGCGAACGCGTTCTTCCGCACCATCTGGGTCCTGGCCGGGACGATCGGCCTGTGGCTCGTCGCGTCGATCCTCCTTGGCGGCGTGTACCCGGCGCTCGTCGAGCGGTTCGTCGTCTCGCCCGACCAGCTGAACAAGGAGAAGCCGTACATCGCGCGGAACATCGAGGCGACGCGCCAGGCCTTCGCGCTCACGTCGGTCGAGGAGTCGAGCGTCGACATCGTCAACGATCCCGATGAGGCGGAGGTCCGGCGCCAACTTGCGGACACCGCGAGCGTTCGGCTGTGGGACTACCGACCGTTGCTCTCGGCGTACCAGCAGCTCCAGGCGCTGCGGCAGTACTACGCGTTCAACGACGTCGACGTGGACCGCTACGTGCTCAACGGCAACGAGACGCCGGTCATGCTGTCGGCGCGCGAGCTCGCCGTCTCGGCGTTGCCCGCCGCCGCGCAGACGTGGGTGAACAAACACCTCTACTACACGCACGGGTTCGGCGCGGTCATGACGCCAGTCGGCTCGATCGGCATCGAAGGCCGCCCCGGCTTCGTACTGCAGGACATCCCGCCGATCGGCCAGCCGAAGATCGACGAGCCGCGCCTGTACTACGGCGAGCTCACGCGCGACTACGTGATCGTCGGCACGACGCAGGACGAGTTCGACTACGCCCAGGAGCAGAAGGACGTCACCACCCGCTTCTCGGGCGGCGGCGGCATCGGCGTGTCCGGCCTCTGGGACCGGCTGCTGTTCGCGCTCCGCTTCGGCGACCTCAACCTGCTCATCTCGACGCAGCTCTCGGGGCAGCCCCGCGTGCTGTTCCACCGGCAGATCAGCGAGCGCGAGCAGCTCATCGCGCCGTTCCTCAGCTACGACCCCGACCCGTACCTCGTGATCGCGGACGGGAAGCAGTACTGGATCAACGACGCGTACACGACCGGCGACAGCTATCCGTACAGCGAGCGCTACGGATCAGGTGGCCGCACCTCGAAGCTCGATTCGTCGGACATCAACTACATCCGCAACAGCGTGAAGGTCGTGACGAACGCGTACGACGGCTCGATCACGTATTACGTCGTCGACGACCAGGACCCGGTGCTCCGGACGCTGCGGAACATCTACCCGTCGCTGTTCAAGCCGATCGCGCAGATGCCGCAGTCGCTGCAGGCCCACCTGCGGTACCCCGAGCAGCTGTTCAACATCCAGACCCAGATCTTCGCGACGTATCACATGACCGATCCGGACAACTTCTACAACCGCAACGACGCGTGGCGCATCGCGAACTCGGCGCTCGCGCCCGGATCGTCCGCCGTGCCGATGGAGCCGTACTACGTTACCGCGCAGCTCCCAGGCTCGACGAAGCGCGAGTTCGTGCTCTTCGTGCCGATGACCCCCGCGGGCAACCAGCGGGACAACATGGTCGCGTGGGTCGCCGGCCGCGCCGACCCGTCCGACTACGGGAAGCTGCGCGTCCTTCGATTGCCGCAGACCCGCGCGATCTTCGGGCCGGTGCAGATCCAGGCCCGCCGCGACGCGGACGCCACGATCCGCCAGCAGCTGACGCTCCTGTCGGTGGGCGGCGGCGCGCAGGTGATCTACGGCAACCTCATCGTGCTGCCCGTCGGCAACTCGTTCCTGTACATCGAGCCGCTGTTCGTGCAGGCGACGAACGGGAAGTTCCCGGAGCTGCAGCGCGTCATCCTCGCGACCCAGGACAAGATCGCGATGGCCGACTCGTTCGCCAGCGCGCTCACCGCCCTGTTCGGGAGCACGCCCGTGACGCAGCCGCCGCCGTCCACGTCACCGCCGCCCGGCGCGAGCCCGACGCCGGCGCCGTCCGGATCGGCGCAGGCCGCGACGGTCGCGCAGCTCGTGAAGTCGGCGTCCGATCACTACACCGCCGCGCAGAATGCGTTGAAGGCCGGTGACTTCACGACGTACGGCCAGGAGCTGAAGGCCCTCGAGAATGACCTCGCCAGGCTTCGTGCGCTCACGGGCCAATGACGCCGCGATCCTCGCCGGGCTGCTCTGGTGCGTCGGCGGGATCGAGCTCAACGCACCGCAGCTCGATCGCGTCGTCCTTCTCATCACCGGGGCGGTGCTGCTCGGCCTGAGCCTCAGCGGGCGTGACCAGGGGCCGTTCATCGCGTTCTACGCGTTCCTCATCGGCGCCAGCGAGCGCATCTCGCGTATCCCGCTGCTCGAGGGCAGCGACGTCCTGCGCGCGACACAGGAAGCGATCGTGAACCTGCTGCAGGGCCTCAACCCGTACACGGTCCCGCTCACGTCGACCATCCCGCCGGGATCGCCGCTCGTGTATCCGCCGGGCGAGCTGCTCTGGTACATGCCCGCGCATCTGCTCACCGGCGACATCACCCGCGTCGACACCATCGCCGGCATTCTCACGACCGCGGCCGTCGGCGTCGCGGGATTCCGCGCGGGCTGGGACCGCGTCGCGCTGCCGGCCATGCTCTACGCCACCTGGGGCATCGGCGCGTTCCGCGCGGTGGACGGGTCGAACGACGTCTCGGCCGCGTTCATGGTCGTGCTCGCGCTGACGATCTTCGTCTTCGCCGATCGCGACACCCGCGCTGGCAGGATCGCGTTCGTGCTGTCGGCCATCGCGTTCGGGTGGGCGGTCGCGTTCAAGCAGTTCGCCGTCGTGATCCTCCCGCTTGTGCTCCGGCACCTTGCGGTCGCGGGCCGCGACTGGCGGCGCTACGGCCTCGTCAGCCTCGCCACGATCGCGGTGCTGGTGGTGCCGTTCCTGGTCTGGGCACCAGGCCCGTTCCTGTCGCAGCAGCTCGCGACGCTCACGTTCCACCAGGAGATCTGGGGCGCGAACCTGCTCGCGCTCCTGCAGGAGTACACGGACGTGACCGACTGGACCCCGGTCTTCTTCGCCGCCGAGATCCTCGTCACGCTTGGTCTCTTTGCGGTGTTCCTGTGGGCCCGGCTGGCCACGCTCGGCATCGCGACGTTCGCCGGCTGCGCGGTCATTCTGGCCGCACTGCTGCTCGCGAAGTGGACGACCCAGCCGTACTACGCGTACCTCGGCGGGGTCGCGGCCATGGCCCTCGCGCTCGTCGATCGGGACGCGCGCGTTATGGCGAAAACCTAAGATTTGCCCGTGTCGGCAGCGGCGGAGCTCACGGTCGGGATCATCGGCGCGGGATATTGGGGCCCCAATCTTGTCCGCAATTTCAATGAGGCGCCCGGCGCCACCGTCGTCGCGGTGGCCGACCTCGATCCCGAACGCCTCAGCGCGCTGCACAAGCGCTTCCCGGCCGTGCGCACGACGACGGACCACCGCGCGATCCTCAACGACCCGGCCATCGACGCCGTCTGCGTCGTCACTCCGATCTCGACGCACCGCCCGTTGGCCGAGGAAGCGTTCGCCGCAGGCAAGCACGTGTTCGTCGAGAAGCCGCTCGCCGGCACGGTCGCGGACGCGCAGGCCATCGTCGCCGCGGCCCAGCGCGCCGGCCGCATACTCATGGTCGGCCACACCTTCGTCTACAACCCTGCCGTGACGCTCGTGCGCTCGATCATCGAGCGCGGCGAGCTGGGCAAGATCCAGTACGTCGACAGCCAGCGCGTGAACCTCGGGCTGCACCAGTTCGACTTCAACGTGCTGTGGGACCTTGGCCCCCACGATGCATCGATCGTCCTCTACTGGCTCCAGGAGCAGCCGGAGTGGGTGCAGGCCGTCGGCGGCTGCTACGTGCAGGCGGACATCGAGGACGTGGTGTTCCTGACGATGGGCTTCCCGTCGGGCGCGATCGCGCACGCGCACCTGTCGTGGCTCGCGCCGAGCAAGCTGCGCACGATGACGGTCATCGGCGACAAGAAGATGGCCGTGTACGACGACGGCCACCAGTCCGAGAAGGTCAAGGTCTACGACCACGGTGTCAGCGAGCTGTCGGCCGAGGAGCTGCGGCGCAGCTACCGCTCCGGCGACATCCACAGCCCGCGCGTGGCCGTGACCGAGGCGCTGCAGCTCGAGGTGCGGCACTTCATCGACTGCGTGCGCGATGGCACGACGCCGCGGAGCGACGGCGCGGCCGGCCTGCAGGTCGTGCGGGTCCTCGAGGCCGCGAACCGCTCGCTTCGAGCCGACGGCGCCCGCGTCTCGCTCAAGGAGC
Source organism: Chloroflexota bacterium (assembly GCA_030774905.1). The sequence goes on along the minus strand of JALYKF010000200.1, from coordinate 3,261 downwards.
CGGTGCAGGCGTGACGAGCGTCGGCGTCGCAATCCACAAGACGGCGATCGTCGGTCCGAACGTCGAGATCGGCCTTGGCTCCGTGATCGGCGCGTACGCCGTCCTCGGGATCGCCCCGCGCGGCACACAGGAGGGCGAGCTGCCGTTGGTCATCGGCCCCGGTGCGGTGATCCGGCCATTCACGACGATCTACGCCGGCACCACCATCGGGGCGCGCCTGCAGACCGGGCAGGGCGCGTCCATCCGCGAGGACAACGTCATCGGCGACGACGTGTCGGTCGGCACGCACGCCGCGCTCGAGTTCGGGAACCGCATCGGATCGCGCGTGCGCATCCACACCGGCTGCTTCCTCGAGCTCACGACGATCGAGGACGACGTGTTCCTTGGCCCGCACGTCGTGTTCACGGATGATCCACACCCGATGTGCCCGGCGTACCTCGACTGCGTGCGCGGCGGCGTGGTCCGCAAGGGCGCCCGCATCGGCGCGAACAGCACGATCCTTCCCGGCGTCGAGATCGGCGCCGAGGCGCTCGTCGGCGCGGGCAGCGTGGTGCGAAAGCCGGTCCCCGCACGCAGCGTGTGGGCTGGGAACCCCGCGACCGAGCTGAGGGACGAGATCACCAAGCTCGCGTGCTTCGCCGGTATCTTCCCGCACGCGTACAGCTGGCTCGAGCCGAAGCCGGAGGTGAGCAAGGCGTGAGCGCCGAGGACGACAAGACGAAGGTCATTGGCGTGCTCGAGCGCGAGTGGCACGCCCTCGACACGCTCATGCGCACGCTGACCGACGCGCAGCTCGACCGGCCGATCTTCTCGGAGGGCCCCGGCTGGCGGGTGCGCGACATGCCCCCGCACATGGCCTGGTGGCAAGAGCTTGCCGCGCGCGTGGCGGAGAAGATCACGGCCGAGGGCGGCGCGCCGGACGATCGCGGCTCGCGCCCGTTCCTCGGCATCGAGACGCCGTTCGATGAGCTGAACGCCGCGACGTTCGCCGAGTGGCGCGAGCGACCGATGGCCGATCGCTTCGACCGGTGGCTCGCCGCGCACAGCCGGATGATCGACGCGCTCCGCGCGCTTTCCCCGGACCAGCTCTTGCAGGCCGAGGGCGGCATGGACGGCATGAAGCGGTACTTCGCCATGCCCGCGCTCGTCCATCTCCGCATGCATCGCGAGAACATCGAGTCCGCAGTAAAGGAGACGCAGTAGCCATGACCGTGATGACCAAGACCGATATCCCGCTCGTCGACCTCAAGGCGCAGTACCGGACGATCCGCGAGGAGGTCCGGGCCGCGATCGACGACGTGCTCGAGGGCATGCAGCTCACCATCGGGCCGAACGTGAAGGCGTTCGACCAGGAGTTCGCGGCGTTCTGCGGCGCCAAGCATGCCATCGGCGTCGGGAGCGGCACGGATGCGCTGCAGCTGGCGATCCGCGCGCTCGGCATCTCGTCCGGCGACGAGGTCATCACGGTGTCGCACACCTTCTTCGCCACCGTCGAGGCCATCCTCTATTCGGGCGCGCGGCCCATCCTCGTCGACGTCGACGAGAAGACCTTCAACATGGACTACGCCGCCGCGGTCCAGGCCATCACGCCGCGGACGAAGGCGATCATGCCCGTCCACCTCTACGGCCGGACCGTGGACATGAAGCCGCTCCTTGCGCTCGCGAAGGAGAAGGGCCTGCAGATCATCGAGGACGCGTGCCAGGCGCATGGCGCGGCGTTGGACACCGGTGCGAAGGCCGGCGCGTCCGGTCGCGTGTCGGCGTTCTCCTTCTACTGCAGCAAGAACCTCGGCGCGTACGGCGAGGCCGGCAGCATCACGACGAACGACGACACGCTCGCGACCGAGCTGCGCTCGCTGCGCGAGCACGGGCAGAGCACGCGTTACTACCACCCGGTGGTCGGGTACAACGCGCGCCTCGACGAGATCCAGGCCGCGATCCTCCGCATCAAGCTGCGCAAGCTGCCCGAATGGAACGCCCGCCGGCTGGCGATCGCGCGGCACTACGAGGACCGCCTGAAGGGCAGCGGCGTCATCACGCCGGAGATCCCCGAGGGCGGCCGGCACGTCTTCCACTGTTACGTCGTGCGCGTGCCCGGCGGCATGCAGAAGCGCGACGATCTGCGCACGTACCTTTCCGACCGCGGCATCGGCACCGGCGTGCACTACCCGGTGCCGATCCACCTGCAGGAGGCCTCGGCGTTCCTCGGCTACCGCCGGGGCGACTTCCCGGTGACCGAGCGCCTCGCAGGCGAGGTTGTCTCGCTCCCGATGTACGCGGAGCTCACCGACGCGCAGGTCGACACCGTCGCGAGTGCGGTCGCGGCGTTCATGCGCGCGTGACGTCGGGGTCCCCGCGGAACGCGGGGGTTGAGCAGGGACGTGTGGTCAAGGCGGTCCATGGCGTCGAGGCGGTCCAGCCTGACGCAGCGGATGAGCTCAAGGAGTCCGCGGATCTGCGGGCGACAGAGACGAAGGAGCAGCTCCTCAGCCGGTACAGCGCCGCCTGCTACGACGACAGCGCCGCCGGCGCGCGCTCCCGCCGCGTCGTGCTGCGCGCGGTCTGCAGGTCGTTCGGCAACGGCGTCAAGGTGGGCGTCGGCGTACTCGTGCTCCACCCGCACACGTTCGAGATCGGCGATGCCGTGTTCATCGGCAACCAGACCTTCCTCCAGGGCCGTCACGACGGCCGCTGCGTCATCGGCGCGCACACCTGGATCGGGCCGCAGTCGTACTTCGACTGCCGCGACATGCAGCTCGGCGAGTACGTCGGCTGGGGCCCCGGGGCGAAGGTGCTTGGCAGCGAGCACACCGGCGAGCCGGCGGATGTGCCGATCATCCAGACCGATCTCGTCATCAAGCCCGTGCGCGTGGGCGACGGCGCGGACATCGGCGTGAACGCCGTGCTGCTTCCGGGCGTGACCGTCGGTGCGGGCGCCATCGTGGGCGCGGGCGCGGTCGTGACGAAAGACGTGGATCCGTACACGATCGTGGCGGGCGTGCCGGCGAAATTCCTGCGCTCGCGCAAGGACCCGTAGTGCCGCTGTTCCGCAAGAACAAGAACGAGCCGTCGGATCCAGCCGACGCCCAGGTGGTGGAGCGGCTTCGGAGCGAGGGAGTGGATCTGAAGGCCCCGCTCGAGTTCCGGGACTACCTGTCTTTCGAGACTGAGGGAGCCGCGCGCCGCGCGGCGCTCGTGTTCGGGGAGAGCCCGGATTGGCGTGTCGAGGTCCGGCGTTCCGCCCAGGGTCCGCAGTGGCTC
>JALYKF010000199.1 GCA_030774905.1 Chloroflexota bacterium | reverse complement strand
GCGCGCGCGAACGTCGACTTTCCCGAACCCGTACTGCCGCCGACGACGACACGCCGCATGGGCGGACACGATAGAGTCCAAAGCCCGTGAAGCTCCATGAATTCCAAGCGAAACAGGTGCTCGCGCGCGCCGGCATCGCGATCCCCGAAGGCCGCATCGCGGCCACGCCGGCCGAGGCCGAAGCCGCCGCGAGCGCACTCGGGCTACCCGTGGTCGTGAAAGCGCAGGTCCACGTCGGTGGCCGCGGAAAGGCCGGCGGGATCAAGCTCGCGAAGACCGCGGCCGAAGCGAACGCCGCGGCGAAAGCGATCCTCGGCATGGACATCAAGGGATTCACGGTGGGACGCGTGTACGTGGAGCGCGCGGCGAAGATCGCGAAAGAGCTGTACCTCGGGATCACCGTCGATCGCGACCGCCGGCGAGCGGTGGTGATGCTGTCGACGGTCGGTGGCATGGACATCGAAGAGGTCGCCGCGACGCAGCCCGAGAAGATCGCGCACGGCTGGCCCGACCCGCTGCTCGGTCTGCCCGCGTATGCGGCGCGCAGCCTGTGCTTCGCCGCAGGGGTGCCGGAGGCGCAGCGCGACGCCGTCGCCGCGATCGCGCGCCAGCTGTACGGCGTGTTCCGCGCGACGGATGCGATGACGATCGAGATCAATCCGCTGTTCATCCAGGAGGATGGCTCCGTCGTCGCCGGCGACGCGAAGCTCGAGGTCGACGACAACGCGCTGTATCGCCAACCGGAGCTCGCGGCGTTGAAAGAAATCCAGCCTGACGAGGAGCAGGAGGAGCGGGCCAAGGCCCTCGGCTTCAGCTACGTCCAGCTCGACGGCGAGGTCGGGATCATCGGCAATGGCGCGGGCTTGGTCATGAGCACGCTCGACGCGGTGAAGAACGCCGGCGGCCACGCCGCGAACTTCCTCGACGTGGGCGGCGGCGCCAAGGAATCGGTCGTGAAGGCGGCGCTGGAGATCGTGCTGGCGAATCCCAAGGTCAAGAGCGTGTTCATCAACATCTTCGGCGGCATCACGCGCGGGGACGAGGTCGCCAAGGGCATCCTCGCGGTGCTGCACGACACCAAGCCGAAGGTGCCCCTGGTGATCCGCCTGTCCGGCACCGAGGCTGAGGCCGGCCGCGCGCTGCTCGAAGGCGCGCCGCTCGTGTCGCGCGCGACGATGGACGAGGCGGCGACCGAAGCCGTGCGGCTCGCGGGTCCCGCCGGGAGCGTCACGGGTCCCGCCGGGAGCGTCAAAGGATGAGCGTGCTCGTCGGCGCCCAGACCCGGCTCATCGTCCAGGGCCTCGGCCGCGAGGGCGCATTCCATGCCGCACGCATGCGCGAGTACGGCACCGCTGTCGTCGGCGCGGCGAAGCCCGGCAAGGGCGGGACGACGCAGGACGGGATCCCACTGTTCGACACTGTCACGCAGGCTGTCGAGGCGACCGGAGCGAACGCGTCGATCATCTTCGTACCCGCGGCGGGCGCGGCTGACGCGATCCTCGAGGCCGTGGATGCTGAGCTGCCCCTGGTGGTCGCGATCACCGAGGGCATCGCGGTGCACGAGATGCTCACGGTCGCGGCGATCCTCGAGCGTTCGGCGACCGTGCTCATCGGACCGAACTGTCCGGGGCTCATCTCGCCCGGCACCGCGAAGGTCGGGATCATGCCGGCCGAGAACTTCTCGACCGGCCCGGTGGGCTTCGTGTCGCGGAGCGGGACGCTGACCTACGAGATCGCCGACCTGCTGACGAAGTCCGGCCTCGGGCAGACCACCTGCATCGGCATCGGGGGCGATCCGATCATCGGCCTCCCAACCCCCGACGCGGTGCGCTACCTCAACGAGGATCCCGCCACGGAGGTGATCGTCATCGTCGGCGAGATCGGCGGCAGCGCCGAGGAACGCGCCGCGGAGTACATGCGCGCGTTCGGGAAGAAGCCTGCGGTCGCGTTCATTGCCGGGCGCTCGGCGCCGCCCGGCAAGCGCATGGGCCACGCCGGGGCGATCGTGTCCGGAAACTCCGGCACCGCGGAGTCGAAGGTCGCCGCGTTCGGGGCCGCCGGCATCCCGGTCGCGCCCGCGCCGAGCGAGATCCCCGGACTCGTCCGATCGGCGCTCGCCGGCCGATGAAGCAGCTCGTCTTCTTCATGATGACCACCGCGAACGGTCTGTACGAGCGCGGGCCCTGGGAGATCGACTGGCACAACACTCAGGGGCTCGGCGCCGACCTCGGACTGCGGCTGCTGACCACGAGGACCTTCAAGAACGGCAACGTCATGCTCTCGTACGCGCCCGCGCGAACGGCCTAGCCCCCGCCGGTCGCTCCCTGCACATCGCGCCGGTGGAAGATCCAGAACGCGAGCCCTCCGAGCGCGAGCGTGTAGGCGACCAGCACGAACCCGGCGCGGGCCAGATCGGTCGGCGCGGCCGGACCACCGAAGCCCGAGCTGCCACTCCACGCGGCGATGGTGTGCACGGGCAGGTAGTCGGCGACGTTCGTGAACCAGCTGAAGAAGTTGGAGAGCAGCGCGACGAGGATCTGCTCCGCGAAGTAGTAGCCGAGGCCGATGGCCATGCCCGCGGCGGAGGATCGCGCGAGCACGGTCACGAACGCGGTCAGCGTGATGTACGGGATGAGCGAGAGCCAGGCCTTCCACATCGCGATGCCCGCCGTCGACCACGCCGCGCTCGACGCTGCGGCCGGCGGCACGACGAGGCGCTGGGCGATGGTGCTGCTGATCGCGATCGTCGCCGTCGCGATGACGAGCGCGAGGCCCGCGAGCACGACGAGGGTGACGAGCTTCGCGGCGAGGTACGGCCACCGGCCGGTGCCTTGCACGAGCACGGAGCGCAGCGTGCCGGCGCCGTAGTCGATACCGATCGCCGATGCCGTGAGAACGGCGGTGAGGATGAGGCCGAGCGTCTGCAGCGTGCCGAGCGCCAGCGGAATGCTGCCCGGCAGGGTCAGGTTGTCGTAGGCGCGCTGGAGCCGCTGCGGCTGCGTGGCCAGCTGCTGCCGGCACTGGGCGCGCATGCCGTCGGCGACTTGCGCGTCAAGGTCCGCGGGCTGGCGCGCGGCATCACCGGATAGGAGGTCGTTGCACCCGAGGGTGCGCGGCGCGCGACCTTGCTGTGACTGGAGCGTCGCCGGGACGGTGATCTCGCCGCCGGTGCTCTGCAGGTTCTGGTACGAGAAGAACGAGCCCCAGACCGCGAGCTGCGCGAACAGGATCGCGAACGCGAGCAGGATCCACAGCATCCAGCGGCGCCGCAGCTTGAACCACTCCCAGATCGAGAGGTTGAGGATCTTTCCGATCACTCCAGGCTCCGTCCGGTCGTTGCATCGGTCCCGGTGATGTCCATGAAGAAGCTCTCGAGGGTGTGGCGGATCGGGACGAGCTTCGTCACGTAGATGCCCGCGCCGGCCAGCGCCCGCGTGATCTCCGCGGCACGGGCCGGAGGCGCGGTGACGACGAGCTCGCCCTGGCCCGCTACGACCTTTTCGACCGCGGGCACCGTCGCGAGCAGCGCGGCTGCGGCGACATCGTCGGTCGTGCTGAGCCAGAACGAGTCCTTCTCGTGCAGGAGCTGCTTGATATCCCCCTGCACGATCAGCTTTCCTTTCGCCAGCACGGCCACGTGGTCGCACACGAGCTCCGCCTCCGCGAGCAGGTGGCTCGAGAGCACGATCGTGCGCCCGCCCTTGCCAAGGCCGCGGATGAGCTCGCGCACTTCAACGACGCCGGCGGGGTCGAGGCCGTTCGTCGGCTCGTCGAGGAAGACAAGGTCGGGATCGCCGAGGAGCGCGCAGGCCACGCCGAGGCGCTGCTTCATGCCGAGCGAGTACGTCCCGAACTTGCTGTCGGCACGCTTCCCGAGATCGACCAGGTCCAGCAGGCGATCGATGTCCTTCGGCGAGCCGCGGCGGCCGATCGCCTGGAAGTAGCGCAGGTTCGCGCGGCCGGACAGATACGGATAGAAGGTCGGGGACTCGACCATCGCGCCAATCCGGCGGAGTGTGTCGGACTCGCCGGCGTGCGCGCCGAAGATACGCGCGACACCCGAGGTGCGTTGGACGAGGCCGAGCAGCATGCCCATCGTCGTCGTCTTGCCCGAACCGTTCGGCCCGAGGAAGCCGAAGACCCCGCCCTTCGGGACGCGGAGCGACAGGCCGTCGACGGCCACGACGTCGCCGTAGCGCTTCGTCAGCCCATCGGTCTCGATGACCAGCTCCTGGATGCCGGTCACAGTGTCAGTCACCGAACGATGCTACGGGCGCGCGTCACACTGAGTAATCAGCAACGACGGCCCGGCGAGCACAATACCGGCGTGCCCCGGCTCCAGCGAAAGGCGTTCGCATCCTCAGATGACATCCGCCTCATGGGCCGCGGCCGCTTCGCCGTGGTCACGCTCGATGAGACATCCGTCGGCCGCATCACGATGACTCCGGGCTGGCGCTGGTCGGTGGACGTCGCGCCGAAGGTCGGCACGCCGAGCTGCCAGGTCCGCC
>JALYKF010000198.1 GCA_030774905.1 Chloroflexota bacterium | reverse complement strand
GCACCGGGCCGATCCGGCGGCGCACCTCCGGGTCGCGGACGACGCCCTGCGCGCGGGCCGGCCGCGCGACGCGATCCACGCGCTGTACCTCTACGCGTTCGCGGCCCTCTCCGCCCGGGAAGTGCTGCGGTACGACCCCGCGCTCACCGACCACGAGCTGCTGCGCCGCGCGGCGCAGCTGCCGCGCGCCGACGCGCTGCGGGATCTCGTGCAGCTGCACGAGCGCGTGTGGTTCGGCCTGCGCGACGCTCGTGACCTCGATGTCGCGCGGGCCCGTGCGCTCGCCGTCGAGGTGACGGCATGAGGCGCATCGATCCGCTCGCGGTCGCGGCACTCGTGCTGTTCGTGGCGCTCGCGGTTGTGGCGGTGGTGTCCGCCGGCACCGGCGGCGGCCCGGCCTCGTCTGGCTTTGGCCGCTCGGGCTCGATCTACGACGAATCACCGGGCGGGACGTCAGTCCTTCGGCGGTACCTCGAGGGCGTCGGGCTGACGGTCGTGCCGGTGCAGGGCGATCGCTTCGCGCCCTCGGGCGCGGGCATCACGACGCTGTTCATGCTCGGCGCGACGGACGCCATCGAGCCGGCGGACCTGTCGGCGCTGCACGACTTCGTCCGCCTCGGCGGCACGCTCGTCATCGCGAGCGACCTCGGCCTGAACGAGCGCCGGTTGCTCGACGACTTCGGGCTGTCACCGCGCGGCGCCGCCATCCGCAGCGGCGACATCGCCGTCCGGAGCATGGCCTTCGCCGTGCCGCCGGTGCGCACGCTGAACGTCGACTACGGGCTCGGCCTCCGGCCCGGCGATGACGCGACGGTGCTCGTCCAGTCCGACGGCACGCCGCTGGTCGCGCTGGCGAGCGAGGGCCGCGGCAGCGTGTTCGCGGTCGGCTCGCTCGCGCCATTTGTGAACGCCGGCATCGGGTTGGCAGACAACGGCCGCTTCGTGCTCGCCCTCGCGCAAGGTGCGGCGCGCATCGGCATCGACGAGTACCACCACGGCGCCCGGCCCGCGCCGGAGTTCACCGCGCTGCTCGCGCAGACGTGGCTGGGCCGCGCGCTGCTCGCGATGCTCGGCCTCACCTTCGTGTACCTCGTGCTCACCGGACGACGGCTCGGCCCGCCGCTGCCGCTCGATCCGCGGCCACCGCGGTCGAGCCTCGAGTACGTGCGCAGCTTCGCCGGGCTCGCCCGTCGATCAGGGCATGGCGAGATCGCCCGGCGGCGGCTGCGCGACGACCTGCAGCGCGAGCTCGCGAAGCAGTCCGGACTGGACCCGCGCACGGACTTCGACCGCGTGACGAACGCAATCGCCACGCAGAGCCCAGCGCGCGCCGCCGAGGCCCGCCGGCTCCACCAGGCGCTCGCCGGTAGATTGCGGGACGACGCGCTCGTGCGTGCCGCGAACGACGTGGCGCGGCTCATCCGCGCGGAGGAGACGACGTGACGCTGAAGGAGACCGGCGAGACCTTCCGCGCGCAGGTGCACCGGATCATCGTTGGCCAGGAGGAGACGATCACCCTCTCGTTCCTGGCCCTCTGCCTCGGGGGCCATGTCCTCATCGAGGGCGTGCCCGGCACCGCGAAGACGCTCCTCGCGCGAACGATCGCGCAGCTCGTCGGAGGCACGTTCAAGCGCATCCAGTTCACGCCGGATCTCATGCCCAGCGACATCGTGGGCACCTCCGTCTACGAGATCGCGACATCGTCGTTCCGGATGCGGCTCGGGCCGATCTTCGCGAACATCGTGCTCGCCGACGAAGTGAACCGCGCGCCCGCGAAGACGCAGTCGGCCCTCCTCGAGGCGATGGAAGAGAAGCAGGTCACGCTCGAGGGCGATGCGCGGCCGCTGCCCGATCCGTTCCTCGTTCTCGCCACGCAGAACCCGGTCGAGTACGAAGGCACGTATCCACTCCCAGAGGCCGAGCTGGATCGGTTCCTGTTCAAGGCCGTGATGCGCTATCCCGAAGGCGCTGAGGAGCACGCCATCCTCCGGGCCCACGACGCCGGTCAGCCGCTCGCCGACGTCGCCGGCCTCGCGCAGCTTCCATCCGCCGCGCTCGCCGACGCGCGCGCCGAGGTCGATCGCGTCACGGTCGAGGACTCCGTGGTCGACTACGTGGTCCGGATCGTGACCGAGACCCGCAAGTCACCGGACCTCCTGTTGGGCGCGAGCCCTCGCGCAGGTGTGCACCTCCTGCGCGCCGCGAAGGCCGCGGCGGCGCTCGACGGGCGCGACTTCGTCACGCCGGACGACGTGAAGTCCCTCGTGCCGGCGACCCTGCGGCATCGCGTCGTGCTGAAGGCCGAGGCCGAGATCGAGGGCCTCGACGCGGACGCGGTGCTTCGGCGCGCGCTCTCGCGGCTCGACGTGCCGCGGTGATCCGGAGGTACGTCCCCGGCATCGTGCCGCGGCCGCGCCTCCTTGGGCTCACGCTCGCCGCGGCGGCGCTGCTCGCGCTCGGCACGCTGTCTTCGGTCTTCGTCGCGCTCGCGGGGGTAGTGCTCGTCGCGGCGATCGTGCTCGCGATCGCGGACTACCGCCTCGCGCCGCGGATGGGCCCAGCGGAGGTCGCGCGGATCGCCGAGCCGCAGCTCATCGTCGGCGCGCCGAACCGGATCGGTCTCGTCCTCCGCAACCCGACCGCGCGCCCGCTGCGGGTGCGCGTGCGGGACGAGGTGCCGGTGTCCTTTGCCGTCGCGTCACGCGTGTCGACGGCGGTGCTCGAGCCCGCCGGTGCGGAGACGCTCGAGTACGTCGCGCGTCCCCGGTACCGGGGCTCGTTCCGCTTCGGGGCCTTGCACACGCGCCAGCGCGGCCCGCTCGATCTGGTCGAGCGACAGAGCGACATTCCCGCGGATGCGCCGGCGCACGTCTACCCCGACCTGCGCGAGATCCGCCGCTACGAGGTGAGCCTGCGGCGCGGCCTCGCGTACGACGCGGGCCAGCGGCGCGCGCGGATCCCCGGTGCGGGGAGCGTGTTCGAGCGGCTGCGCGAGTACGGGCCGGACGACGATCCGCGCTCGATCTCGTGGGCCGCGACCGCGCGGCGCGGCCGTCCGATCAGCGTCGAGTACGAGACCGAGCGGCAGCAGCGCGTCCTCATCCTGCTCGACGCCGGCCGGATGATGGCGAGCACCCTCGGCGAGCTCACGAAGCTCGATCACGCGGTGAACACGGCGCTGATGCTGTCGTACGTCGCGACCGCCAAAGGGGACGAGGTCGGCCTGCTCGGCTTCGCGGACGACGTGCGGAGCTACCTCTTGCCGCGCCGCGGCCGCCATCAGTTCCTGCGAATGACCGAGGAGCTGCGCAAGCTCGAGGTGACCACGACGGAGCCCGACTACCGCGCGGCGTTCGAGTTCCTCCGCGCGCGCACGTCGCGCCGGTCGCTGGTCGTGCTGTTCACGGACCTGGTGGACGTCGAGGCCTCACGCTCGCTCGTCGCAGCCGTCAATCGCCTCGCCGGCAACAACCTCGTGCTGTGCTGCCTGCTCGCCGATCCGCAGCTCGCCGAAGTGGCGAGCCGCTCGCCACGATCGACGACCGAGCTCTACGAGCGGGTCATCGCCGAGGAGGTCCGTGACGCGCGGGCGAAAGCGATCGCGCTGCTGCGCGAGCGTGGCGTGCACGTGGTCGACGTTCCGGCGGAGCGGCTCACGGTCACTGCGATCCAGCGCTACCTCGAGCTGAAGAAGCGCTGGTTATAGGGAAGAAGGATGTAGGACCAGAGGGCGAGGCCGGTGCCGGCGCCCACCGCGAGCTTCGCTGCCACGGGCAGCCGGCTCGGTGAGACGAATCCTTCGATCAGGCCCGCGAAGACGAGCGTGACAGCGACGAGCAGCATCACCCGCATCGACTGCCCGGCGGCGATGCGCAACGCATCGCCTCTCGTGCGTTCGCCGGGATGCAGGATCGCCCACGCCAGGCGCAGCCCCGCACCGCCGGAGAGGAAGATCGCCGACAGCTCGAGGAATCCGTGGGCGAGGATGAACGTGAGCAGCGACGAGGCGACGCCGGCCTGCTGCAGGATCGCGAAGATGGTCCCGAGCTGGGTCCCGTTCAGGATGAGGATGAACGCGGTGTACAGCCCGGCGGTCATGCCGCCGGCGAACGCCGCGATCGAGACGCTGACGTTGTTGATGATGATGAGCGGACCGACGCTGGCCCGAAGACCCTCGGGGATCTCCGTGCCGGGCGTGCGGCCGATGAGCTGGCGGCGGACTTCGTCGCTCAACGCCGATGCCGCGACGTCCGGCTGCAGAATGCCGGCGGCGTAGGTCACGAGCGCTGGCAGCGTCACGAGCGCGAAGGCGACGAGCGTGAACGGCATCGCGGACCGCACCGACGCGGGCAGCTCCCGCGTCACGAACCGCCGCAGG
>JALYKF010000197.1 GCA_030774905.1 Chloroflexota bacterium | reverse complement strand
ACGAACGCGAGAGCCGACTTGCATCCGTGGCTCGAAGGGAAGTCGCTCTCGTGAACCTTCTGCCATGTCCCCGCTGCGTCGGTCGTCCGCCACACGGCGAAGTACTGCGCCATGCAGCCCGTCGCGGGCGAGCCGGTAGAGAGGATCCAGCCGTTGCGGTCGTCGACGAATGAGATCTTCCCAATCTGCGGCGCTGCTGGGAGCGCGCGCTCTTGCCACGTTGCGCCGCGGTCCAGGGATCGGAAGAGATGATCGCCCGCGACGAGCGCCCACACCACGCCATTCCCAGCCGCAGCGACATCCGCGAATGAAGGCAGCGGGATCGAGGTCGGCGCTGCGCTGGCGGAAGGCTGGGATGACGGAGAAGCCATTGCGACCTGACCGGTCGTTGACGGCGTGGGCGATTCGGTGCAGGGGGAGGGCAGGCCGATGCTCGTGGTCAAGCTCGCACTGGGCGCGGCGCTGCTGGTGCACGAAACGAGAAGCAGGGCGACTAGCACGATGGCTCTAACCACAAATCGAGCGTGCGCCGGATTTCAGGATTCGCCATCCGCGCTGTGGCGTCGAACGCGTACTTGCCTCGTAGCAGTTACCTAGTCGTCGCTGCGCCTCAGAAGCGGGTGAGGCTGCCACGGGACACCTACTGAGCGGAAGACGGGGGTCAAGCACGCGGAGGTGGTAACAGCTCGGCTCGTTCAGGACGAGGACAGGTGGCTGCGGCTGGCAAGCTGACTGCAAGACCGTCTGGGTCGCTCGACTCGTGGGCATCGGCGCGGCTACGCTGCTGCCGTGCGCTCGCTGACCGTTCTCTTCAGCGATCTCCGCGAGTGCACGGCGCGTGCGGAGCTGCACGGCGAGATCGCGGCGACCACGCTCATCGCGGACCCATACGTCGTGTACGCCAAGCAGGACTAGCGGGGAGAGGGCATGCGAGCGAACTCCGGCCTCGCCCTGAAGGGATCCGGGCTGGTGTTCGTCGCGACGCGGGGGGCGGACATCCGCGGTCCATCTCGCCGTGGCGCTGGCGTTTACGCCTGGGACACGCGGCATCTTTCGACCTACGAGGTGCGACCGCGCAAGGGCACGCTTCGGCTCCGCTCCGTCGAGGTGCTTCCCGACGGCGCGCTGCTCCGTTACGACCTCGGGCCGCTGCGCATCGAGCGGCGCTTCCGCGTCGACAAGGCCATCGCCGACGAGTGGTCGATCGAGAACCCGAGCCGGCGATCGGCGAGCTTCGACGCCGATGTCACGGTCGATGCCGACTTCCGCGATCTGTTCGAGGTGCGGCGCGTCCGGCGCACGACACGCGGTCGGCGCGAGAGACCAGCCGCCACCGGGCATACGTTGCGATTCGCCTACGCCGCGATCGATGGGGTGTGCCAGACGACGGACGTTGCAGCACCGGTCGAGCGGTGGCTTACATCAGATCGGCCGACGCATGGTCGCATCCGCGCCGCGGTCGAGCCCGGAGCGCGGCGCCGGATCAAGATCGACATCCGCGTCGGCTCGACGCTTCCGTTGCCGGCGCTCAAGAAGGGCGACTGGAACGCGTGGCAGGAGACGGCGACGCGCTTCGCGAGCGACTCACCCGATCTCGACGACTGGCTCGCGCGGAGCTCGCGCGACCTTTTCCTCTTGTCCGACCGCACCGTTGACGGCTACTTCCCCGCCGCGGGCATCCCCTGGTTCGTCGCGCCGTTCGGGCGCGACTCGATCCTCACCGCGCTCTTCGCGCTTCCCCTGCGCCGCGACCTCGCGCCCGCGGTCCTGCGCCTTCTCGCCGATCACCAGGGCAGTGCCGACGTGCCTGCGCGCGACGAGGAGCCCGGGCGGATCGCGCATGAGATCCGACAGGGCGAGATCGTGCGCACCGGCGGCGGCTTCGGCTCGCCGTACTACGGCTCCGTCGACGCCACGCCGCTCTTCGTGTGGCTCGCGGCGGAGGCCGCGCGGTGGATGCCCGAACACGATCTGGTCGGCGAGTTCGAGCCGAACATCCGCGCGGCGCTCCGCTGGATGGACGAGCGCGGCGACCTCGACGGCGACGGCTTCATCGAGTTCGAGCGGCGCGCGCCGACGGGGATCCTGAACCAGGTGTGGAAGGACTCCGGGCAGAGCCTCCTCGACGTCACGGGGCGGCGGCCGCCGGGGCCGATCGCCGCCGTCGAGGTCCAGGCGTACGCGTACGCGGCGTGGCGATCGCTCGCGGAGGTCGTCGCCCTCCGCGACCCCACCTGGTCCGCGGAGCTCGCCGCGCGTGCCGAGCGCATCCGAGCGCGTTTCGATAGCGCGTTCTGGATGCCCAGGCGCGGCTTCTACGCCCAGGCACTCGACGGACGCAAGCGCCAGATCCGCGACATCGTCTCGAATGCGGGACACGTGCTCTGGACGGGCATCGCCGACCCCGAGCGCGGTCGCACGACGGCTGCGAGGCTTCGCCGCTCGGATCTCGCGAGCGGCTGGGGTATCCGGACGCGCAGCTCGCGCTCGCCGCATTTCGTCGCCGGGAACTACCAGAACGGCGCGGTCTGGCCGCACGACACGGCGATCGCCGCTGCCGGGATGCGCCGCTACGGTGACGACGCCGGCGCCGCGCGGACGATCGCGGAGCTCTGCGAGGCCGCCCGGGCGTTCCCCGACCGCCGGCTCCCCGAGCTCTTCGGAGGCGAGCCGCGCCGGCCCGGCGCTCCCCCGGTGCGCTACCCGGTGGCGTGCAGCCCGCAGGCGTGGTCGGCCGCCGCCGCGTTCCTCTGCGTGTCGACCATGCTCGGCCTCGAGGTTTCGGCGGACGGCGCGTCGGTAACGCTCGACCCGCTCCTGCCGCTCGGGGTGAGGCGGTTCGAGGCGACGGGCCTGGGTGTCGGCCGCGGCACGGTGGACGTGTGCATCGAACGCCAAGGCCGAGGCGCGACGATCACCGACGTCAGCGCGCGCGGGATCCGCGTCGTCGAGCGAGCGGGATCGGATGACTGAGCGGCCAGGTGGCGCGGGGCGCTCCGCGTCGGTCGACCGTCACTTCAGTCCGGTGGTCGCGACCCCCCGCACGAAGTGGCGCTGGCCCAGGATGTAGATGATCAGGATGGGCAGGATCGCGATGACCGAGCCGGCCATGATGAGGTCCCACTGGTTCTGGTAGACCCCGCGGAAGGCGGCGAGGCCGAGCTGGATATTGAACATATCCGGCGTCTGCATGTAGACGAGCCAATCGAAGTAGCTGTTCCAGTGGTCCTTGAACGAGAGGATGCCGAGCGCGAGCAGGGCCGGCCGGGCCAGCGGCAGCACGATCTTCCAGAAGACCCCGAACCACCCCACCCCGTCCATGATCGCGGCCTCCTCGAGCTCGCGCGGAATGCTCCTGAAGAACTGCGTCATGAGGAAGATGCCGAAGGGGGTGATGAAGGACTGCACGATGAGCGCGCCGAACGTATTGACGAGCCCCAGGTTCTGGATGAGCACGTACTTCGGGACGAGCGTCACCCAGCCCGGGATGACCATGGTGCCGAGCATGATCGCGAAGAGGACGTTGCGGCCGGGGAACTCGAGACGCGCGAACGCGTACGCCACGAGGGCGCAGAAGAAGAGATTGAGTCCCACGAGGGTCAATGTCACGAAGAAGCCGTTGAAGACCTGGCGTAGCAGATTCGAGTTCGCGACGAACACCTGGACGTAGTTCTCGGGATGCCACTCCGACGGCAGGATCGTCGGCGGGTACGCGATGACCTCGGCCGAGGTCTTGAAGGACGAGAGCACCGTCATGACGAACGGCGTGACGAGGAACACGGTGACGACCACGTACAGGATGTAGCGGAACGTCGTCTGCAGGCGCTCCACGCGCTCGGTGGTGTCGCGCGCCGCGGGTCGGACGAGCGTCGCTTCGGCCACGCTAGTAGTCGATCTTCGCGTCGAGG
>JALYKF010000196.1 GCA_030774905.1 Chloroflexota bacterium | reverse complement strand
TCGACGACGATCGTGATGGCGCTCTGGCTGTAGTTCAGGCGGAGCTTCGCCGTGGTCGCGTGCGCGTGCTGCGCGACGTTCCGCAGCGATTCCCCGACGATGCGCATGACGGCGCGCTCGAGCGGCGGCTCGAGCTCGCGCTCGGGGCCCTGCTCTTCCATCTCGACCCGGAGCCCGGTCTGACGGCGGAGGTCATCGACGAGCCGCGCGACGGTGGACGGCAGGTTGATCTCGCCGCCCTCCTTCGCGCGAAGCGCGGCCATGTACTGCCGCATTTCGGCGAGCGTGGCGCGCGCCTCGCGAGAGGCCTTCGCGAGGCTGGCCGACAGGGCGGCGGGATCGCGATCGAGCGCGCGCTGGCAGGCTTCGAGGGTGAGCACGACGCCGGTGAGCTCCTGAGCGATGCCGTCGTGGATCTCCTGCGCGATCTTCCGCCGCTCGTTCGCGGCCACGACCTCCTGCGAATCGGCGGCCGCGTTCTTTTGCATCTGGCCCGAGAGGTACTCCCCGAGCGTCGTACCGAAGTCGATCTCCGGGTCGCTGAAGCTCCCGCTCTTGCGGCCCAGGACGAGTGCCCCGAGGTAGTTCCCGTGGGATCCGATCGGCGCCAGGACGAAGACGGCCGCGTCGGCCGGCGCCCAGTCGGGACGCCGCTCGTCGCCGGCCGCGTACCGGGCGGTCGCGATCTGCTGCTGGCGGAGGGCGACGGTCATCGCAGGCCCAAGACCGACGAGCGGGATCAGGCCCGGCCGCGGCTCGGGATATCCATGCGCGGACCGAAGCCGCAGGCCCGACGGCTCGAGCGCCCACACCCCGACGACGTCGTTGTTCAGCATCCCCGCGATCATGTCCGCGGCCGTGTCCAGATCCTGCTGCGGGTCGTTGCCCATCGTCGCGAGCCGCGACAGCTCGTACAGCACGAGCGCCTGCTTGCGATCGTCCTCCGTGCGCCGCATCGCGTCGGCCGCCACGTACGACGCGGCGATGTCGGCCGCGACCTGTTGCAACGACTCCACCGACGCTTGCGTGAAGCGGTCCCTCGCCGTCGTGGTGTGCTTGATGTTGACCACACCGATCGTGCGGTCGTCGGCGCGCAACGGGGCGACGATCGACTCGCCGATCGTGGGATCGTTGCCGGTGAACCGCTGGTCCTTGACCTGGCCGGTGAGCAGGAGCGACTGACCGCTCTGGGCGACGTAGCCGGAGATCCCCTCGCCGATCTTCTTCTTGTCCTTCTTGGCCGCGTCGCTGAGGCCGAGGGACGAGCGCACGGACAGCTGACCGGCGTCGTCCGCGAGCATGATCGAGACGCCGTCGGCGCCGAAGAGCTCGGCCAGCTGCGCCGTCGCGCGCTCGAGGAGCTGCTCCGGATCGCGCGTGCTGCGGGCGACGTCCGCGATCTTGGCCTGCGCCTTGAGGCGCGTCTCGAGCTCGGTCTGCACGGTCTGCGCACGCCGGAGCGCGGTCGCCTCAGCGAGCTCGAGGCCGACGAGATCGGCGAGCCGGACGACCTCGGCGCTGTCGCGCTCGTCAAAGCTGCCGCTCGCGCGCAACGCGACGAGCGCGCCGACGAGCTGATCGTTCCACGCGATCGGCGCGACGAACATCGTCGACGCCGCGCGCCCATCGCCCAGCGGGAGCACGACGCTTTCCTGAGCGGGCTGCTTCGATGTGAGCGAGCTGCGGATGAGCGGGCCGGCAACGGCACCGTTCCAACCGGGGTCGGTCGGCACGTTGTCGCCCGCGTAGGTCACGAACCCTTCGGTCTTGACCTCGAGGACGACGGCGATGCCATCGGCGTTCGCGAGCTTGCCAAGGAACGCCATCCGGGCGGCCCAGAAGTCCGCGTCAAGGCGCATCGTCATTTGCGTATCTCTCGCAGCGGACCGGACTACGCGATCGACGACGCTTCGGTATCGATCCTCAGCTCGAGCACGTAGCCGGATGTCGAGATGATCCGCAGGCGCGGGTAGTCAAGCTTCGTGACGGAGCCCGCGAATTCGTCCACGGTCATCGGATGCCGAAGCCCGATCGCGAGGGTCGCCACGCCGTTGCGGAAGTCGCGCGCGTACACCGTACGCACGACCGGCATGCCCTGGAGCCGACGCTCGAGCTCGACGAGCCGCGGGAATGACGAGATCGGCGACAGCACGATCTGGATCTCGCCCACCGCTTCCGTCGTAGAGGGTCCGGGCTCCGGCGCAGGTGCAGGCGCCGAGGCCTCTTGCTGCGCGACCGGCGCCGCGACCACGGGCGGCGGTGCCGGCGCCGGCGCCGCGACATCGACATCCTCAACGACGGCCTGCCGCTCCCGCTGCGGCACGACGGTGGGCCGCGAGAACATCGAGGCCTCCGGCGTGTAGCTCGCCGGCGGCGGCGTGGACGCCGGCGCCACGTACGAATGCGATGGCTGAGGAGCCGGAGGCGGCGGTGCCGCTGCTGCCTGCGGGGCCTGATACGGCTGCGCGGCCGTGATGTTTGACGCCGGCGGCGGTGCCGGCGCGGCCGGCTGTTGAGCCGCCGGCATCTGCGAGACCGGTGGCGACGCATACGTAGACGGCGAGTTAGCC
>JALYKF010000195.1 GCA_030774905.1 Chloroflexota bacterium | reverse complement strand
TGCTGCTACCGCCGCATTCGAACGCTCTGCGAACTCGAGATGGCCATCCATCTACTAGCGGCCATGGCTGGCGGATACGGCATTACGCTCCGGCCGATGACGGCAGGCACGACAGCTGGCCGCCGCTGGCAGAAACGAGCGCTCATTGCGTTGCTCGTCGCCGTCGTGCTGCTCGTATTGCCGAATGTTCTCGTTCTGCTCGGCGCGCCCGTCGAGATCGTCGCGGCTTTCTCGAACCTGGCCCTGCTTGCGCTGCTCGCGGCCGTCGTCCTGTTCGCTCTATCGGCATACCAACGCGTTCGGTGGTCCCTCGCGGCTGCCGGGGTGGCGCTCGTGGCGGAGCTCGGCTCGGCACTTCTCCTGCTCGTGCACGAGCCGCAGCCTGCGTACCTCCAACCCGAATGGAACTGGTACTGGCCGGTCGTCAACACGCTCTACTTCGGCGGATTGCTCGTGTGCCTCGTCGCCCTCGTGACCGCTGGCCTAGCGCTGGCTGCTACACGGAACCGGATCGCCGCCGTCGCGTTCTTGGTCGCGGCGGCCGCACTGATCGTGAATCGGATCGCGCCGTACCGCTGAACCAGCAGGGTCGCTAGCATCGCCGCGGTGCCTCAGCCGAAGAAGGCAAATGCGAAGTCGCCCGCGACCGTTAACGCCTACATCGCGGCGGCGCCCGAGGACAGACGGCGTGGCCTCGCGCAGCTCCGGAAGACGATCAAGGCGGCCGCCCCCGCGGCGACCGAGAGCGTGAGCTACGGGATCGCTGGGTTCAAGTACAAGGGCAAGCCGCTCGTCTACTTCGGGTACTGGAAGGAGCATCTCGCCCTTTATGGGCTGGGCTCGAGCGTGATCAAAGAGCACGCCGCCGAGCTGAAGCCCTACGACGTCGAGAAGGGCACCATCCGGCTCGCCGCGGGCGTCGCTGCGCCGGCTCGCCTCGTGCGCACGCTCGTCAAAGCGCGCCTGGCCGAACTCGACAAGCCATTCGTCACAACACGTGTCAAAAGGGTGACGCGCCGAACCTGACGGCTACGCTGGTCGCAGTGAATGCGTCATTCCCCGTGCGCCTCGCGGTAGTGGTTTCGGTCCTCGCATTGGTGGCCTGTGGCACCGCGAGCCCGGGGGCCCCGGCGAAAGACCCGCTGGCCGGCATCTATTTCGGGAGCGGGAGCGGCGCTGGCCTCGAACAGGTCCAAGCGCTCGGGAAGCGGTTCAGCCAGCTGCACCCAGGCGTCGAGTTCAAGCTGGACGACGCCGGATCCGAGACCGGGATCGCGCTGACGAGCCAGAACCAGATCGATTTCGGCTATGTCAGTCGGGATCTGGCCCCGAACGAGATCGGAAAGGTGTCGCTCATCCCGTTGACTGGCGCGGGCACCGCGCTCGCCGTACATGCCACCAACACGATCACCGGTCTCACGAAGGAGCAGATCCGCGACATCTTCTCGGGAAAGATCACCGACTGGGGTGCCGTCGGCGGCCAGCCCGGCCGGCAGATCCGGATGATCGTGCGGGAGCCCGAGAGCTCGACGCGCTCGAGCTTCGAGGCCTACTTCTTCGGTGGCGCGAAACCCATCTACCCGGGGGCGATCAACGTCGTCGAATCAAAGGAGGCGTACGCCCAGATCCGCGCGGAGAAGGACTCGATCGCGATGGTCACGCTCCAGACCAGCACCCAGAACGACCCGACGATGCGTCTCCTGTCCATTAACGGGATCCGGGCCACGACCACGAACATCGCGAACGGCACCTACCCGATCCGCCGTCCGGTCTACTTCTTCACCGCCGTCGATCCCACAAAGGTGAAGCCTGCGGTGCGCGCGTTCGTCGAGTTCATCCAGAGCGCCGAGGGCGCGCAGATCCTCTCGAACTTCTAGCCGGGCTCAGCTGTTCGCGGCGACCGCCGCCTTGAGCCACCGCGTCACGCTCGCCTTGTCCAGATCCTTCGCCGTCCGAACCTTGTACATGCGGTTGCGCTTGCCGGCGCCCTCGAGCTTCTTTCCGGGATCGACCAGCGTGTCCGGCGGCGCGAAGAAGTTGATCGCGACCTCATCCTTGAACGAAGCGAGCGCGCAGATGCTCTTGCCGTCCTTCGAATAGAAGGGCACGCCCCACTTGATCGACACGGTCGCATCGGGGACGACCTTCGCGATGATCGCGCGCAGCGCCTCGAGGCTCGCGCGCTTGTCGGGCGGTTCTTTCGCGAAGTACGAGCGGTCGACGGGGGCGGCCATCGAGGTCATTCTGCCTTGGCGAAGGCACGGGCGCCGTGGAAACGGCTCCGCAGCGCCGCGGCAATCTCGTGGAACGCCGTCTCGGTGGTGGGCACGGTCGGCATCGAGAGGAACCCGTGAGGCATCGCGTCGTAGCGGCGGACCGTGGTGTCGACGCCGGCGTCGATCAGGCGCCGGCCGTAGGCCTCCCCTTCATCCCGCAGTAGGTCGCACTCCCCACTGATGACGAGCGCGGGCGCGACGCCGCGCAGGTCCGTCGCCCGCAGCGGCGACACCCGCGGATCGTCGATGTCCTCGGGACCGCGGACGTACTGCGCCCAGAACCAGCGCATGTCGTCGGCCGTCATCACGATCCCTTCGAACTCCTGATGGGTGGGCGCTTCGCAGCGCGCGTCGTACATCCCCTGGACCAGGAGCTGGAAGGCGACCGGTGGGCCACCTCGATCGCGGGCGAGGGTCGCGATCCCCGTCGCGAGGTTCGCGCCGGCGCTGAAACCGCCGACCGCGATGCGCGCTGGGTCGATGCCGAGCTCCTCCGACGAGCCCGCGACCCACCGCAGCGCGGCGAAGCAGTCCTCGAGCGCGCCCGGGTACTTCGTTTCGGGTGAGAGGCGGTAGTCGACCGACACCGCGACGCAGGGCACGAGGTTGGTGATCGCGCGTGCGAATCGATCGGTCGTTTCGAGGCCGCCGAACACGAACCCGCCGCCGTGCAGGTAGATGAGCGCGGGGTGCGGCGATGCCCCTGACGGCCGGTAGATCCGGAGCGCAAGCCAACCGCCGGGGCCCTGGATCGAGCGTTGGGTCACCGATGCGACGGCCTCGGGCGCGGCATTGATCGGGCTCGGATAGGCGCGGGCCTCGGCAGGCGCGAGCGATGACCACGGTGGATGCGGTGGCATTGCGTCGATCACCGCACGGGCATCCGGATCGAGCTTCGGGTGGCGGATCCCGTTCGCCGTGGCCGGCATCGGCGGCAGTCTAGGCTCGGTGCTAAGATAGTTGCTGAAGCAACTACCTCAAGGAGACCACCATGCCCGCCGTCACCGTCACCGAGCCGCTCACCCTCCCCGCTGTCGAGGCTGCGCCCGGCGCGCAGTTCCGTCGCGTACAGCGTGTCGTCACCGCGATCCAGACCTATGAAGGCGAGGGCTTCCCCGTTCGCCGGCCGTTCCCCGGCCTCGAGCGGACGGTCGCCGATCCATTCATCTTGCTGGATCAGATGGGCGAGGTGCAGTACGGCGTCGGCGAGGCGAAGGGCGCGCCGGATCACCCGCACCGCGGCTTCGAGACGGTCACGTACATGATCGACGGCGAGTTCGTGCACCGTGATTCCACGGGCGGCGGCGGCATCATCGCGAACGGCGATACGCAGTGGATGACGGCCGGCGCCGGGATCGTGCATTCGGAGATGCCGCCGGAGAAGCTCGTCCACTCGGGCGGGCTGTTCCACGGAGTGCAGCTCTGGGTGAACCTGCCGGCCGCCCAAAAGTGGTCCCCACCGCGCTATCAGGACATCGCCGCGACGTCGGTGACCCTCGTCCGCTCGCACGACGGCGGCGCGCTCGTTCGCGTCATCGCCGGCGACCTCGGGGGTCACGCTGGTCCCGGTACGACGCAGACGCCGATCACGTACGCCCACGTGACGCTGATGCCGGGCTCGCGACTCGAGATCCCGTGGCGTCCGGACTTCAATGCCCTCATCTACGCGCTCGGCGGCTTCGGATCGGTCGGAACGGAGAACGTCCCGCTCGAATCGGGTCAGCTCGCCGTCCTCGGCGCGGGCAACGCGATCCGCGTCGAAGGCAGTCCCCGCCAGGACAGCCGGACCAACGCGTTCGACGTCCTGCTCCTTGGTGGGCGTCCCATCGGGGAGCCGGTCGTCCAGTACGGCCCGTTCGTGATGAACACGCGCGAGGAGATCCTGCAGGCCGTCGCGGACTATCAGGCGGGGCGCATGGGCTCCATACCGGCGACGCACTTCGGCGCTGGCCCTACGGACACGGGCTAGACGAGGCGATAATCGCACGGTGCAGTGGAAGAAGACGCCGCCCGAGCTCGCGGCGAAATTCGATCAGGCGGCCCCGAAGGATCCGAAGGTCCTGCGCAAGCCGATGTTCGGCTATCCGGCCCTCTTTCTGAACGGCAACATGTTCGCCGGCACGTTCCAGGACAAGGTGATCGCACGGCTCCCGGAGACGGCGCGCGCGCGAGCGATCAAAGCGGGGACGACGCAGTTCGAGCCGATGCCTGGCCGGCCGATGAAGGAATACGTCGTCGTGCCGGCGGCCGACGTGGCGAGGCCCGCAGCGCTCGCGAAATGGATCGAGCAGGCGCGCGCGTACGCGGTGACGTTGCCCGCGAAAGAGAAGAAGCCGGCGAAGCAGGCCGTGAAGAAGGCGACCGCGAGGAAGCGCTAACAGCTAGGCGGTCTTGAGGTCGCCCTTCGGCTCGAACTTCGCGCTCGCGGTGTAGGACGTGCGGTTGGGGACCTCATCCACCTTGGTGATGCGATAGAAGACGGGCGATCCCGATTGACGGGTCAGGCGAATGAGTGAGCCGAGCTTGACCGGACCGGCATTGACGATCTTGTTCGAGAGTGGCCCACCGGTAAGTCGAATGACGGTCTCGATCGGCATCAGAAGGTAATGCTACGGGCCGGGCTCTTGGGAGAGCCCGGCCCTTTCGCAATTGCTACCGCGATTAGTACCGGCTAGCCGGTCGACGCGTCTCGAAGCAGCTGCTGCAGTAGACGGGCTTGTCACCGCGCGGCTGGAATGGCACGCGCGCTTCCTTGCCGCACGACGAGCAAGTCGCGGTGAAGAACTCACGCTCTCCGCCGTAGCCGCCGCCGCCGCCGGCACGCGAACCGCCGCCGTAGCTGGCGCCGCCGCCGCCGCCGGACGCCTTACGCGCCGCGCGGCAGTCGCTGCACCGGCCGGGCTGGTTCATGAGGCCGCGCTGCTGGTAGAACTCCTGCTCCCCTGCGGTGAACACGAATGGGTTCCCACAGTCCTTACAGGTGAGAGTGATGTCGCTGAAGCTCATTTGGCTTCTCCTTTTGTTGGTCCGGACCCGAATCGCACCACCTCGGGCCGAAAGGAGAAGTCCCTCGAAACCTGTTGGATCGATCGTCGTGCCGTGACCTGTTGTGCGTTCAGTCTAGCACCTGGTCGCGCCCACTCGGTAGAGGCCCCGGCGAAGGCCCGAAGGCCTCCGCCGGGGCGCGGCTTAGACCGTTACGCGCCGGCCCTGGGTGTAGCGATAGATCGCGAGAACGATGAGGGCGCCGATGATCGAGCCGATCCACCCCGCGGAGGGCGGTGGAAGAGACGCGTTGCCGGCGAACAAGAGCTGAGCGAGGAAGCCGCCGACGAACGAACCGATGATGCCAAGAACGATGGTCCCGACCCAACCCATGGGGTCGCGACCCGGCATGACGAAGCGGGCGATGATCCCGACGATCGCGCCGAAGACGATCCACGTGACGATTGCGGTGAGATCCATGTCATTCACTCCTTTCCCCGTTGTATGGCCGCTGTGACCTGAACGCCTGCCTGTCTGACGCAGGTCGCGTGCCAACCCTCGCCCCGCTCAGATTCCGGCGCAGTTGTTGCATTCGGCTTGGACGGATGGCCGCCCGCCCCGTCAGACGCCGCCCGTTCCGCTTCCTGGGAGCGGCGTTCGTCGTGAACGGACTCCTCGGGCTGGCGCTGGTCGGCGTCGCCCTTACGGCCCTCGGGCCGCTCGTGACCCGCGCGTCGGTGGCCGCGGACTCGGCCGGGGACTCCCTCGCTGCGGCCGCGCAGGCCCTGGACCAGACCTCGACCTCGTTCGATGGGTTCGCCAAGAGCCTGGATGATGCGAAAACGTCATCCGCGCACGCCTCGCAGCTGCTGAACGACGCCTCCGCGACGAGCGCCCAGCTGGCGGACGCCATGAGCATCAACTTCCTTGGCGCGCAGCCGTTCCTCCCGATCTCGCAGAGCTTCCGGCGCAATACCGATGAGCTCCGCGGCGTGGCTGCGGACGTGTCGACCCTGAGCGAAGCGATCGGACACAACTCGCGTGACGTCGTGGCGGTCCGCGACTCCGTACGCGTCCTTCGCGATCGCGTGCAACAGCTCGCGAACGACGCGCAGGCTTCGCCGGACGGCCGGCGCATCGGACCGGAGCTCGGCATCCTGGCGTACGGCCTGACGCTCTGGCTCGGGGTGCTCGCCCTGCTGTCGTTGATCGGGGGCCTCGTCCTCCTGCGCGTGTAGCCCTGCATCCGGCGCGACACCCGTCCGGCTGCCTGCCCGTACTACCCTCACTCTGCCGTGCTGTGTGCTTCCTGCGGGTATGGCAATCCGGTCGGCATGCGCTTCTGCGGTCAATGCGGGATCGAGCTCGCGTCAGGGTGCCCCCGCTGCGGCGCAGACATGCCGTCCAGCTTCGTGTTCTGCGGTCGGTGTGGCTCGCGTCTCGGCGCGCCGACCGAAGAGCGCGTCGGCGAGACACGCCAGGTCACCGTCCTCTTTGCCGACATCTCCGGCTTCACCGCGCTCGCCGAACGGCTCAGTCCGGAGGAGCTGCACGAGAGCATGCGGACCGTCTGGGATCTCATCGCTGCGGATATCCGCGCGAACGGCGGGCTGATCGAGAAGTACATCGGTGACGCGGTCGTCGCGGCATTCGGCGCGGTCGGAGACGCGACGAGCGACCACCCGGAGCAGGCGCAGCGCGCGGCCCTCGCGATCCTCGCCGCGCTCGAACGCGCCAACGAACGGATCCTCGAGCAGACCGAGCGGCGGCTGGCGCTCCGGGTCGGCGTGAACACCGGGATCGCCGTCACTGGCGCGATCGGCGACCGCGAGAGCGAGTTCGGGGTGCTGGGCGATGCCGTGAATATCGCCGCGCGGCTCGAGACGGCCGCCGAACCGGGCGAGATCCTCGTCGGCGACGCGACGTACCGCCGCACGCCGGGACTGTTCACGTACGAGCCGCACCCGCCGGTGATCGCGCGCGGCAAGACGGCGCCGGTCGTCGCGTGGCGGCTCGTGGGCGCTGCAACGGAGGACGTCGCGCCGGAGCAGCGCACGGCGCTCGCCGGTCGCGACCAGGAGATGGCGCTGCTGCTCGGGGCCCTTGGCGACGCGCTCGGTGGACATGGCCGGCTGGTCTCGATCGTCGGCGAGTCCGGTCTGGGCAAGTCCCGCCTGATCGACGAGCTCATCGCCGATCCGCGCGTGCGCGGCACGCGCGTCGGACGCGTCCGCTGCACGCCCTACGACCAGCACCGGCCGTACGGCACGATCGGGGACCTCCTTCGCCGGGTCATCGGCATCTCGCGCACCGGCTCCGCCGATCACGCGCTCCACCTGATCACCGAGACCCAGCCCGACATCGAGCCGGACACCAGAGCCCTCATCCTCGCCGCGCTCGGGTATGGAGTCGAGATGCCGGCGATGTCGGGCGAGACGAAGCGCCGGATCCTCGGTCGGGGGTTCGCGACGCTGCTCGGCCGGGTCGCTGCGTCGCAGGGCGTGATCATCGCCGTCGACGACCTGCAATGGATCGATCAGCAGTCCCTGTCGACGCTCATCGGCTTCGCGTCGGGCCTCGGAACTGCCCGGGCACTCGCGCTCGTCGCGTACCGCCCGGACTTCACGGCACCGTGGGCGGCCACACGCGAGCATGTGCAGGTACGGCTGCGACCCCTGGATGCGACGACGACCGAGGCGCTCGTACGGACGCTGGTCCCGACCGGTGGTGTCGACCGCGAGATCGCGGAACGCGCGCAAGGGAATCCGGCGTATTCGGAGGAAGCCGTCCGCCTGCTCGCGGAGAGCGGCGTGATCGTCGAGCGCGCCGGGACGAGCCCGCTCGTCGACCTATCTGAGCGGGCCGCGCTCCCCGACTCGCTGCCCGAGCTGCTGCTGCGTCGCGTCGACGCGATCGCCCAGGCGGACCGGCGTGTGCTCCACGCGGCGTCCGTGGTCGGCCGGACCTTCGACGCGGCATTGCTTCGCTCCATCTATGGAGCCGAGGTCGACGTCGACGGCGCGCTCGACCGGCTCACGGCGGCCGCGATCATCGAGCCCGAAGGCGGCCTGCACCGCTTCACCCAGACCGGACTGCGTGAGGTCGTCTACGGCGCGATGCTCGCGCGGCATCGCGAGGAGCTGCACGGCCGCGTCGGCCTCGCCATCGAATCCGGACGGCCCGAGGTCGCGGTCCAGCAGCCGGCGCTGCTCGCGATCCACTTCGCCGCGTCGACGCACACGATGCGCGCCATCGACTACGCGTTCCGGGCGGCCGAGCGCGCATCGTCACTGCACGACCTCGACAGCGCGCTGCATCACTACCGCCTCGCGGCGTCGCTCGCGCTCCGGCTTCCCGACGGCATTCAGGAGCGTGCGCGGGCCCTGCTCGCGGCATCGGACGCCGCGGCCGGCCTTGGTGCGCGGGAAGATGCGCTCCTTGCGGCGGAGGAGGCCCTCTCGGCGGGACTGCCCGAGAGCGACCTTCGCGCGGCCCTGCGCCGGCGGGCCGGCCGGATCGCCGCGCGCGCCGGGATGATCGAGCGCGCCGCCGAGCACCTCGCGGA
>JALYKF010000194.1 GCA_030774905.1 Chloroflexota bacterium | reverse complement strand
GGCGTGGCTCGCGCGCGGGGGCCGGCTTCCGATGGCGATGGCTGCGGCGATCGCACTTGCCGTCGCGCCATTCGTGTCCGCATTCGTGTTCTTTCCGTATCTGCTCGTCGCGCTGCCGCTCGTCGTGGTGCTCATCTTGGGTGACGGCCCGCTGTGGCTGCGCATCGCTGGCGTCGCCGCGTGGCTGCTGTTCCAGGTGCAGGCCGTCGTGTGGGAGGAATTTCCCAGCGGTGCCCTTGGCGTCGCCATCGCCGTGGCGGCGACGCTCATGATGGCCGTCAGATCGCGGCCCGTCCCCACGCCCGAGCTGCTCTAGGGCATCGCACTGCCGCCAGATGCGCGCTCTCGCGCGGCGATACGCGCAAACGCGCGGCCCCGCACTCCGGATGGTTCGAGTCTTCGATCCACGCGGGTCATCCCCGTGCTTTTCTACGTGGCGCGCCTGCGTACGCGACACGTTCAGTGCGGCGGTGCCGGGCGCGGCCTTCCTTGCTCAGCGTGGGGTTGTGGCGTGAGCACGCCGCATTCTGAAGCTGGCGTTCCGGCCAGACGCGAGCGTGCCAGCCGACACCACCGCGAGCATGACGAGCGACGAGACCGGAATGAGCGCCGAGGCAGCTGGCTCGTCGCCGTGCGGGCCGCCCAGGAAAGCGAGCCACGTGATCGCAACGTACCCGAAGCCGATGACGACCCATCCGATCATTCGTGCTGCCCGGCCGAGCCGATCTAGGAGCGCAATGGTCGTCGCAATGGCGGGCAGCAACAGCACGTAGTCGTACAGGTGGGCGTAGGGCGTGACGACCAGCGAGAGCGCGAGGCCACTGGCAACGAGGACGAGGGCGCGTTCTTCCGGCTGCGCCGACCGTACGGCGACCCACGCCGATGTGATCGAGATCCCGACGAGCGACAGCGCGACGACCGGCGCAGCGCCTGAGATCGTGCGTGCGGCGAACGACCACGTCGTCGGCAACACGATCGCGGTCTTTGCCATCGAGCCGCTGAGCGCCGCGATGGCGGCCGGTTCTCGCCAAAGTCCGATCAGAGCGAGCGCCGTCATGACCACAGCCGTGGCAACGAGTGCGCGCCACCGGCGGCCGACGAGAAGCACGCCGCCGACGAGCGGAACGAGCGCCACGATGAGGTTCGGCTTGAGTGACAGAAGGACGGCGCCGGCGACGAAAGGCAGCGTGCGTCCGTTGCCGAGCCCACGCGCGAGGAGCAACGCGCCGATCAGCAGCGCCGGCTCGAAATGCCCCACGAAGCTATCCCAGACGAATGGCGCGCCGCCCACCGCGACGAGGGCGACAACCATGGTCGACGGCGCGCTGAGGGGTACCGCGCGCGTCAGCAGGACGACGGAGACGGCGCCGCAGAGGAGCGTGGCCGCGGCGATCGCCGGCAGTCCGCGGTCTGGTTCGAGCAGTCCGAAGGGGGCGTATAGCCATGCGGTCCACGGGGGATATGCCCACGTGCACGACGCCGAGAAAGGATCCGCGCAGTTACGCGCGACGAGTGCCGCCGCGTCGCCGTACCGCCCGGCGGCCGCACCCCACGCGACCTGGTCGTATGGCGACCCGCCGGTCGCGACGAGGTGGCCGGCGAACCAGAACTGGAAGCGGTCGTTGAGCGGCGATACCAGCGTCGCGACGATGCCGAGCGCGATGGCCGCTGGCACGTACGCAAGCCAGGCACGAACGTGGGTCAAGGCCGCGAGTATGGCGCGACGCCATCGACCCGGTTTCACCCGGGCGGATGGGTCGAAATTGCTATGGACACGGCGTGCTACGCAGCCCAGGCTGTCCTCGATGTCCAATCGCATCGCTGCGGTCCTTCCCCTCTTCAACGAGGGCGCCGCCGCAGCCGACCTCGTCCGCAGGATGCCCGCGATAGTGGGGCACACGTTCGTCGTGGACGACGGCTCAACGGACGGCGGGCCTGCGTTGGCGTTGGCGGCGGGCGCGACGGTGATATCACTCGGGCGGAACCGCGGGGTCGGCGCTGCGATCCGAGCGGGGCTCGACGCGGCGCGTGCGGCCGGCTGCGAGATCGGGGTCGTGATGGCCGCGAGCGGCAAGGACCGGCCCGAAGAGCTGCTGGATCTCGTCGCTGCGCTCGACGCCGGCGCCGACTACGCCCAAGGTTCACGGTTCCTCGCGGGCGGAGCGTCAGTGAATCTTCCGTTTGTGCGCGGACTTCTCATCCATGGCTTCACGCTGATGTTTCGGCTGCTCACCGGGTTCAATGGGACCGACGTGACTAACGGGTTCCGTGCGTATCGGCTCGCTCTGCTCGACGACCCCCGCGTGCGGATCCATCAGCAGTGGCTCGATCGCTACGAGCTCGAGTACTACGTCCACTGGAAAGCGATCACGCTTGGCTATCGGGTCGTCGAGGTGCCCGTCTCGAAGACATATCCCGCCCGTAGGACGAACTACTCGAAGATCCGCCCCGTCCTCGACTGGTGGCACATGATCCGGCCTGCGCTCCTGCTTGCCCTCCACCTTCGGACCTGATTCAGAGCGAGCTGATCGTCGTGTTGTGCCGCACGGATAGCTTTGCTGCGTGAAGACAGCGCCGACTCGGCTCATCGGAAGTACCGTCCCACCTCGGACGCGGGTAGCGCGTTCGTGGTACTTAGGGTGATCCTCTCGCTCGCCTGGCGTTCGCTGCAGAGCTACTTCGCGTTCGGAGGAGTCCTCCGGATCGTCGGTGACGGGGCAGTTGCGACAGCGGACGACGCATCGGCGACCGCGGGCCCGTCGCCTGGTGTGTCCACGTCATGACCGCCTCGCTCGCAGTGATCGTTCCGCTGTACAACGACCACGGGAACGTGGCGCCGTTCTATGAGCGAGCCCGCTCCGTGCTCGAGGCCCTACCCGCGAGCGACTGGCGCATCGTGTTCGTCAACAACGGCAGTACGGATGTCAGCTTCGAACAGGCGTGTCACCTGCGCGCCGCGGATCCACGGGTCCAGGTGATCTCACTCTCGCGCAATTTCGGTTACCACGCCGCGCTCCTGGCTGGTCTGTCCCTCGTCGCGGCGGATCGCTACACGATGATCGACGTCGACTGCGAGGACCCGCCGGAGCTCATCACGGCGTTCAATACCGCGATCGAAGATGGCGCGGACATCGCGTACGGGATCCGCTCGGATCGCATCGAGCCGGCGACGCTCACCTTCTTCCGACGGATCTTCTACTACCTTAACCGGCGGATCGCCGACAGTGACATCGTCGTGTGGATGTCCGAGTTCTCGATGATCTCGCGGCAGGTGCGTGACGCGATCATCGCGCCGCACACGACGTACGTGTTCCTCCGAGCCGAAATTGGTCACGCCGGCTTCGTGCGCGTCGGTGTCCCGTACACGCGAGCCCGCCGCACCTGGGGGGCGAGCCACTACAACGTCGCAGGCATGATGCGGTTCGCGATCGCTGCGTTCCTCGCGAGTTCCACCTTCCCGCTGCGCTTCATCTTGTACGTGGCGGTCGTCGCAGGACTGCTGTTCCCGATCGCCGTCATGCTCGCGGGCCTCGGCGCAGCCGGGATCGCGGGGCTCGCTTCCGTCGCGACCTTCTACTTCGCGCTCCTCGCGCTCTCGACGATCGCCCTGTACCTCGCGCGTACCTACAAGAACGGCGTCGCCCGGCCGGTCTTCATCGTGGACAAGAACAAGACGTACCTCTAGCGATCGTTCGTGGCCCAGACCTCCATCAGGGCACCCGCGCGGAATCGCCAGCTCGCGGCCGCGAGCGCCAAGCCGACCAGGCTGAGTGGCACACCGAGGATCACGGCGGCGAGTGTCGCGAGCCGGCCCGACCGGCATGGCATGCGGAAAAGGAGCTTTAGCACGAGCGCGTCCTCGAATCCGAGCCGGCTCAGCACCGCCTGGACCCAGCCGAGTGGGTCGTGCTCGACGGAGCGAAAGTCGATTTGGGCGACGCGGAGGCCCGCCGCCTGCAGGGCCTGCTCGAGCGCGGCGGGCGTGAAGTGACAGAGGTGCCGCGGTACGTCGAGGTGCATCCAGTGCCGCCCGGCGAATCGGGCCTGCCAGCTCCCGATGTTGGGCACGCCGATGACGAGCGTGCCACCGGGCGCGAGCCGTGCGGCCGCGTGCCGTAGCGCGCGCATGGGGTCGGCAAGATGCTCGAGGACGTGGAACATCACGATCAGATCGCAGGTCGCGCCGGGCCGGACGGCTGCGAGATCGCCGACGAACATCGGCACGCCTGACGCGTCGCGTGCCGTCGCCGCCCCCGCGACGCTGCGTTCGCTGCCCGCTGCGACCCAGCCGCGAGCGCGGAAGGCGCCGAGCATCCAACCGGTGCCGCTGCCGATCTCGATAACGCGCCCGCGCTGCGGTAGCCGACGGAGCCAGCCATCGACACGTGCCAGGTAGAGGCGGCGCAGGATCGCGGCGGCGAATGGATTGAAGCGCCGATACCGATCCGGGTAATGGCGACCAAGTGATGCCGGGATCGGATCGGTCGTTGCGAAGCCACAGCGCCGGCACTGCAAGACCGCGAACCGATCGCCGCTGATGTAGTCATGCACGCCGTCGAGTCGCCGGGGGACGCGCTGATCGCCGCAGATCTCACACATACGCCTACCTTATGCCCGTGCCACTCAGCGTCCGCCGCAGGCTCCGCGGCTTGTCGCCTGCGGTCCTCATGGCAGGCTTCCTGTTCGCCGCAAGCGCTGGATTCGTTTGGTGGCGCAACACGCAAGTGGGGGTCCTTGTAGACCTCGGTTACGTGGTCAACATCGCCACCCGGATCGCGCTTGGTGATGTCCCGTACCGCGACTTTCCCCTGGCTCAGGCGCCTGGCTCGTTCCTCACGCAGGCGCTCTTGATCAAGATCTTCGGACCGCATTACTTCGTGCAGATCGTCTACGCGTCGATCTTGGGTGGCGCTGCGACGGTGCTGTCGTACCTGATCGCACGCCGGCTTCTGGCCGGCGCAGTGAGGGAACCCGACGGTCTGGCGCTGGTCGTCACGCTCCCGCTCATCCCCCTTGGTATCTATGCCGTCGTGCCGAACCCGTTCTACGACCCGGACTCCTGCCTCGCCGTCCTCGGCACGCTCGCGCTGCTGCTCGCCGCGCGTGATCGGCCGACGCTCGCGCGCTTCCTGGCCACTGGCGCCCTCGCGACGGTGCCCCTCTTCTTCAAGC
>JALYKF010000193.1 GCA_030774905.1 Chloroflexota bacterium | reverse complement strand
GTCGTTGGGACCCGCGCCGTCGTATTCCTCGTTCACCGTGCACTTCCTTCCTTGATGCGCTCCCAGCGCGCCCCGTCCTTCGTGTCCTTCACCTTGATGCCGCGTGCCTCGAGCGCCACGCGAAGCTCGTCCGACCGTGTGTAATCGCCGGCCTTGCGCGCGGCGAGACGCTCCTCGAACAACCGCCTGTCGTCGCCAGTCAGATCGTCTGTGGCCGTCGCGGCCGTCTCGAGGCTGAGCCCGAGCACGCGATCCATATCGAACACCAGTCCGATGCCGCGCAGCCGGCTCTCGTGGTCCGGCGAGTTCACGAGCTTGAACGCGGCTTCGGCTTGCGCGAGCGCCCGCGAGGTATTGAAGTCGTCGGCGATCGCGTCGGCGAACGCGACCCGGATCGGATCGTCGGCCGCGGCCTCCGTCGGCGCGCCGCCGGCCTGCACCGACTCGCGCAGCTGCGAGCGCCACCCTTCGAGCCGGCGCTGGCCCTCCGCGAGCGAGGCCCATGTGAAATCGAGGCCCTTTCGGTAGCTGACGCCGAGCACGAGCATCCGGAACGCCAGCGGATCGTGGCCGCGCTCCTCGATGTCACGCACGAGGAACACGTTGCCGATGGACTTGTGCATCCCGCCACCGTCGACCTTCAGGAAGTACACGTGATTCCAGTACCGCACGAACTGTTTGCCCGTGGCGGCCTCGGACTGCGCGATCTCGCACTCGTGATGCGGGAAGAGATGATCCTCGCCGCCGGAATGGAGGTCGAACGTCTCGCCGAGGTACTTCATGGACATTGCCGAGCACTCGATATGCCATCCCGGGTTCCCGCGCATCCACGGCGAGTCCCACTGCTGCAGGTCCCCCGGCTTTGCCGCGCGCCAGAGCGCGAAGTCCGTGGGATGGCGCTTGTTCACGTTCACCTCGACACGCGCCCCGGCCTGCCGCTCGTCGGGTGACTCGGTGTTGAGCCGCGTGCCGTAGCCCGGGAAGGTGGTCGTGTCGAAGTACACGCCGTCCGCCGCCACGTACGCGTGGCCGTTCGCGAGCAGGCGTTCGATGAGTGCAAGCATCTCGAGGATGTGATCGGTCGCCTTCGGCATCACATGCGGATCCAGGATGTTCAGCTTGTGCCGATCGTCGAGGAACATGCGCGTGTACTTCTCGGCGATCGCGAGCGGCGACAGGTGCTCCGCGCGCGCAGCGGTCTCCATCCGGGCGAGGCCCGCATCGTCGGCCTCGGTGATGTGGCCCGCGTCGGTGATGTTCATCACCTGGGTGACGTCGTAGCCGAAGTAATCGAACGTACGCCGGATGACGTCCGCGACGACGTAGCGGTAGAGGTTGCCGATGTGCTGCTCCGCATACACCGTCGGGCCGCAGTCATAGATCCCGATCGCGCCCTGCGTCAGGGGCGTGAACGGCTCGACCTTCCGGGTCGCGCTGTTGAACAGCTGCAGTTCGGTCACGCGGTCGCGAGCCTCCTTGCTCAATGTCCGGCTCCGCCGGAGAGCGCCCCAGGCGGTAGGACTCGCTCGTCGCGGCGAAGCCGCACCTCGCTCGCCCTGCTTAGGGCTCGGATCGCTCCACGAGGACCGTCGCCAGGGTGGCGATGGCCTCGCCTGCGCCGACGATGCCGAGCCCGTCATTCGTCGTCGCCTTCACGCTCACCGCGCCCTGCTCGACACCGAGCGTCCGCGAGAGCCGTTCGCGCATGGCCGCGAGGTGCGGTGCGAGCCGTGGCGCCTGCGCGATCACCGACGCGTCCACCGAGCCGATGCGGTACCCCGCGGTACGGACCAGCGTGACGACCCGTTCGAGGAGCCGAAGGCTGTCCGCGCCGGCGTAGGCCGGATCGTCGCTCGGGAAGTGCGTCCCGAGATCGCCGAGCGCCGTGGCACCGAGCAGTGCGTCCATGATCGCGTGCGCCAGGACGTCGCCGTCGGAGTGTCCCGCCAGCCCCGTCGGATGATCGATCCGGACGCCGCCGAGCACCAGCCGGCGGTCGGGCACGAGACGATGGATATCGTACCCAATCCCGGTCCGGACCATCGTCATCGGGGCAGCGGCTGCGCGGCGATCGCGACAAGACCCTTGTCGGCCAGCTCGCGCGCGTACGCGACGTCCTCCGTCGACGTGAGCTTGAAATTGCGGCGCTCGCCCGGGACCAGCCGCACGTCCTCGTTCAGCGCGATGACGGCGGCGGCGTCGTCGGTGAACGTGCGTCCGCCCGCGGCTGCACGGGCACGTTCGAGGAGCGGCCGCGCGAAGGCCTGCGGCGTCTGCGCGGTCCAGAGGCCGTTGCGATCCACTTCTTCGACCGCGCGTCCGGCTTCGTTCGCGCGGCGCACGGTCTCGGCGACGGCGAGCCCCGGCAC
>JALYKF010000192.1 GCA_030774905.1 Chloroflexota bacterium | reverse complement strand
GAGCAAGCAGGAGCGCAAGGTCCGCGTCGCCGAGGATGCCGCGGCCGCAATCCACGCCTACGTCGCCAGCGACCGACTCGAAGTCGAAGGCTCCCTGTTCCTCACCGAGGAAGCCAAGCAGTACACCTACGACGGGTGGGGGAAGTACTTCGGCCGCATCGCCGACGCGCTTGAAGCGCACGGGGTCAAGGGCTTCGGCGCGCACAAGTGCCGGCACCAGTGGGCGACGATGGGTGCCCGGACCGGCATGACCCACGCGGAGATGTGCCAGGAGGGTGGCTGGGAGCGCGGCTCGAAGGTCCCCTCGAAGTACATCGACGAGATCCCGTTCGAAGAGATGCAGCGTCGGGCATCGCCGATGACTGCGTTCCTGCGAAAGGCAGGGTAATCAGCCAATGAAGAATCAGCGGAGCCTTCCCACCAGTCAGCCGACCCACGAGGGTCCCGATGGACTAAAATCCCCAATGATCCTTGGGCAGATCGAGCAGGTGGTGAGCTCCGCTGACTGTAGATCAGCCGCCTTTGGCTGTGGGGGTTCGATTCCCTCTCTGCCCACCAGCATTCGCAGCAACGACGGGCCCGAAAGGTCCGTCGTTTCGTTTCAGCCTACCGACGAAAGGCGGCTGAGGCTCGTGAAAGGAAACTGACCAAAGGCGGTTTGCCATGGGTTCGGGAGCGTCCGATGCGGGACCGCGTGGTGTATCGCTCGACGTGATCCCAGCGTCAGCCAACGTCAACGGTGATCGCTCCCGGCGGCAGGCGATGATTCCGCACCAACTCACTTGACGCTAGACCGCCTCGCGCATAGCGGGTCTGCTAAGAAATCCGCCGGGTGCTCACCTTCGGACCGTTGGTGCTTGTAGTCAGCCGCCTTTGGCTGTGGGGGTTCGACTCTCTCTGCCCACCAGCAGTCACCAGCCCGCGGTAGGACCCAAGCGCCACCCCTCCAGCCGCCGAGCGGCGACAAGAGGGGTGGTCACTGCTACTTATTTCCGCGACGCGTTGCGCTCCCATTCGATGGGATCGCCATAGTCAAGGTCCTTGACGCCGAGGCTCCGCAGCGCGCCGATCACGAGTCCGCGGCGGTACGCACTGAACGTGACGACGTGCGCGATGGCGCCGCCGTTGGTGAACGTCTCGGGCGGGTCGCATTGGGTATCGATGAATGCGGCGTCCCACTCGCTGCGATCGTGGATCCCTTTGACCACCGAGCGGAGCTCGGGGCCGATGGCGGCGAGCCGCGTGCGAATGCCGGGCAGCGAGGTCTCACGGTTCTCCTCGTCGAACGCATGGCCGGTCATGGAGGCGGTCCAGGTCTCCATGCTGAAGACGAGGTGATCGAGCAGACCGCGGACGGTCGTGTCGCTGACCTCGTCGACCTTGACTTGACCAAGGTCGAGGGTCGCATCGAGCGCTTCAGCCGGCAGTGTGGCTGCATGCCCGATGAGCTGGTCGATGTGCCAGATGTCGTGCGCGAGAAGCCGGTCGCTGATGTCCATCACTGGATTCCTCCTTGAATTTCGCGGTAGCACGAACGTCGCGGGTGGGTAGAAGTGGATCCCGTTCGGTGCGCTGAGCCAGTACCGGGCGGGAGATCGGCCCCGGAAGGCGCTGGGCGGTTCGCCGAACGCTCGGCCGAACGCGCGGGTGAACGCGCCCAACGATTCGTAGCCTGCGTCCACCGCGATCTCGGTGGCCGTCGCATCACTTCGCGCGAGCCGGTACGCAGCCCGCTCCAAGAGGAGTCGCCGGCGAAGGGTCCCCGGTGGTTCGCCGATCGCGCCACGGAGGACCCGGTCGAAGTGGAAGCGGCTCAGGTAGGCACGCCGGGCGATCTCCGCACCGCGGACGTCCTCGTCGAGGGAGTCGACGAAGAGATCGAGGTAGCGACGCAAGCTGTCAGATGGAACGGTCACCGCCGCATCATGCGCACCCACGATCGGCCGCGCTTGACCGCCTTTGCTGTCTTGCTCGGCCCGCCGCTCGTTCGGAATGTGTCCAGGGATCCTCAAGGAGAGGTTGGGTCAGCCTCCTGCTCCCTGCTGAACAAAATGGGCTGCTGACCCTTTGCAGAAATCGCTACTCGCAAAGGGTCTAGATCCGCGGAATCTCTAACAACCTCGTGGTCTGTTGTCGCGAAGACCGGCGCTGACTGTAGATCAGCCGCCTTTGGCTGTGGGGGTTCGATTCCCTCTCTGCCCACACGGATCCATCAGCAACGACGGGCCGAACGGCCCGTCGTTTCGTGTTCAGCTTGCCGACGAACGGCGCTCTTGTGTGCTGGGGTTGAGCAAAGGCGCCTTTGGCGCGCGGTGCGCTCAGTGCTGAACGGTTCGGGGCAACTGACCATTCGCGCTGCTGAACGGCGCACCGCGCGGATTCCTTAGCAAGCGCGGAGCCGATCCGGGCCGGAGGTCTGTAGACCTCCATTCAGCGCTGTGCCGCCTGCTTTCGTGTATTGACGGATCGTATGGTCATCTGCGGCCCTGCTGTGTATACTGGGCCGAGCGATGGACAGCCGCTCGGTGGTCTGGGACGCGACGAACGTCCGCCACCTGGAGCGGGATCACCCCGAGCGGGGGATCGCTCGGGCCGAGGTGAACGAGGTGTTGAATGACCCAGAGAGACTCGAAACCACGGAGATCCGACGACAGGTGAGCTATCACACCGTGATCGGGAGCACCGCCAAGGGTCGGCTCCTGGTTGCCGTCTGGATCGATCATGCCGCTGGCCGCTTCCCCGTCCACGCCCGGCCGGCCGGACGCCTAGCCGCGAGGAGGTATTACCGATGAGTGCTGCCAGGAAATGGGTCGATCCGTTCGACGACATGTCCGATGAGGACTTCGACGCACATGTGGACGAGCTGTTCGCCGCCCGGCCCAGTGCGGTCGCGGTCTCCTTTCGCGTCGCACCCGACCTGCTTGGGCGCGTGAAGCGGCAGGCCGCCCGCGCCGGCGTGCCCTACCAGACGTTCATGAAGGGCATCCTCGAGGCCGGGGTATCCCGTCTAGAACACCGCGGCGCCCCGAGGCGAACGACTGCTCGACGGGCAGCGCAACACAAGTAGGCGGAAGACGCTCCCCGGGGTTGTTGGCTGTAGATCAGCCGTCTTTGGCTGTGGGGGTTCGATTCCCTCTCTGCCCACACGATGCACCAGCAACGACCGGCCGAAAGGTCCGTCGTCGGCTGACGCGCGCGGAAGGCAACCGACCAACGGCCCGAATGAAAATATATCCGGAACTTCTACGATGAGAACGTGAAAAAGCCGGCCGCGAGCCACGGCCAGTCGGCATCGGAGCTCATCTCGAAGAGAATCGCCGAACCCGGGGACTGGCGCGGGGAAACCCTCAGCAGAATGCGCACGCTCATCAAGAAAGCAGACCCGGACGTCGTCGAGGAGTGGAAGTGGGGCATTCCGGTTTGGTCGCACGATGGCATCATCTGCACCGGCGAGTCCTACAAGAGTGTCGTGAAGCTGACCTTCGCCAAGGGCGCGTTTCTGAAGGATCCGGCCCGTCTCTTCAACTCGAGTCTCGACGGAAACACACGCCGCGCGATCGACATCCACGAAGAAATAGAAGTCGACGAGTCCGCCTTCAAGGCGCTCGTTCGCCAAGCGGTCGCCCTCAACAGTTTTGGCAAGTCGAAACCTTCCAGGAAAGCGAAGTCCTAGGGATTCGGCGACGTCCACGCGCGCGTGGTGTACGTAGCGACCACCGCGCCGTCCTCTGATCGCGCACGACCATGCCTCTCGAGAAGGCCGGGTGGGGCGACACGTTCGTCTGTGCGTGGACCGCTTCGGCGTCACCTGGCTGGTCAACGTGACGTCCGGAGCGGCCCGGCCGGCGCAGTAGACGTCGCCGTCTCCGACCCCGCCGACTCCCTATCGTGAGCGCTGTCGATACTCACCTCAGCATCGCGCGGTCGTTCATCGAAGCGGTGCAAGCCAAGCACGATGATGCAGCGGCCGCACTCTGCTCGGATGGCAT
>JALYKF010000191.1 GCA_030774905.1 Chloroflexota bacterium | reverse complement strand
CACATCGCGATCGTCGTCGACGAGTACGGCGGGACCGCAGGCCTCGTCACCATCGAAGACCTGGTGGAAGAGATCGTCGGCGAGATCCGCGACGAGTACGACGTGGACCAGGAGCTCGTGCTGCCCGTCTCGGAGCACGAGGCCGTCATGGACGCCCGCGTGCCGTTCTCCGAGGTGGAGGAGACGTTCGGGATCGCACCGCCCGACGGGACGGACCAGTTCGACACCCTGGGCGGGTTCGTCACGCACGAGCTCGGGCGGTTGCCGAAGGTCGGCGAGACCGTCACGCGCGATGGCGTGAAGTTCGTCGTCGAGAGCGTGGACGGGCGGCGGGTCGGTCGGGTCCGCGTCATCCGCGAGCCCGCCGTCAGCGAGCAGCGCAGGTGACAGCCGCATCGCCGGGCGATGAGGACCTCATCCGGGTCGCATCGCTGGCCCGCGCGCGCGCCTACGCGCCGTACTCCAAGTACAAGGTCGGGGCGGCGATCCGCACGAAGCGCAACAAGATCCACTCCGGCGCGAACATCGAGAACGTGTCGTACGGCCTGACGGTGTGCGCCGAGCGGTGCGCCGCGTTCGCCGCCGTCGCGTCGGGCGAGACGAAGGACTGGGACGCCATCGCCATCGTGATCGACGACGACACGCTGCCATCGCCCTGCGGCGCATGCCGCCAGGTCCTCGCGGAGTTCGCGCCCGATATGCGGGTCGTCCTCGCGACCACCGGGGGGCTGCGCGGGTCCACGACGATGCGGGAGCTCTTGCCCGACGCGTTCCTGCCCGATCGGCTACCGCGGTGAGCGCGGCCGGCTAACGCCCCGGCGTGAGCGCGTTCGTGAGCTGCGCGTAGAAGCGGCTTGCACCGGTGATCGCGATCTCCTGCAGTCCCTCGGTCACCCGTTCCTGCGAGTGGATCCCCGCCGTCTCGAGCT
The DNA here is from genome assembly GCA_030774905.1 of Chloroflexota bacterium. Next base: position 4,942 of record JALYKF010000191.1, on the reverse strand, counting down.
TCAGGATCCCGTAGTCGGCGAACATCGACGCGGGGAACGGGCGGGTGAGGCTCGCGTCCTGGATCCGCTCGAGCAGCACGGCAGCCTGCGTGCGGTTCAAGATCCCGCTTCGCGCGATGACCCGGCGGTCGGTGAGGACCCACACGCGACTGATCCACTCGACCCAGCGGACGACCGTCACGACGAGGACCAGGAACGCGGCTGCGAGCGAGAAGAGCGCGATCGACGTCACCGTCTGCGACGCGGCCCACGCGGCCACGAGCGCCAGGACGAGCGCGAGGGCCAGGAGCAGGACCCACCACGCGAAGGGCCGGCCGACCGCGAGCATGGCCTCGCCCGGCTCGTAGATGATCCCGCCTGGGGCGCTGAGCCGTGGCTCGGACACCGCGCGGATGCTAGCGGCTGCCGCTCCCGACGGGCTCTTCCGCGCCGGTCGCCGATGCGACGAGCTGCTCGAGCAGCGCGAGGGGCTCGCTCGCGCCAGCCAGCGCGCTGATCCCGCGGAGCGCGTGCAGCGCGCGGGTGCGATGCGATGCGATCTCGTTTTCCAGCTGCTCGCGGGCGCCAAGCTCGTCCAGGATCTCCCGGATGCGCTCCACGCTCTCGGCCGCGAGCGGCGCGGGTGGCGCGAACAGCGCGGCGAGCTCCGCGCGCAGGCGCGGCGAGGCCTTCTCGAACGCGATGACCACCGGCAGCGTCTTCTTGCGCTTGACGAGGTCGTTCATCTCGAGCTTGCCGGTGCGCTCCGTCGTCGCCCAGATGCCCAGGAGGTCGTCGTACGCCTGGAAGGCCTGCCCGAAGTCGTCGCCGAAGCGGGCGAGCGACTCGCGGACCTGCGGATCTTCGGTCGCCAGCACCGCGGCGCCCTCCGCGCACGCGGCGATGAGGGCCCCGGTCTTCTTCGCGGCCATGGCCCGGTACCGCTCTACGGTGATGTCGGTGCGGTCCTCGAACGTGATGTCGAGGAACTGCCCCTCGCAGACCCGCACGCAGGCCTGATCGATGAGGCACGCGAAGTCGAGGATCCGTTCGGCGGGGACGCCACGATCGCGCAGACGCTGCACCGCGAGACGCGAGGTCGCGTACATCCCGTCGCCGGTGTTGATGGCCTGAGGCACGCCCCACACGGACCAGACCGTCGGCCGGTGGTGCCGGGTCGGGTCCTGATCCTCGATGTCGTCGTGGATGAGGGTGAAGTTGTGCAGGAGCTCGAGCGCCGCGGCCGCCGGGAGCATCCCGCGCGAATCGCCGGCCAGGGCTTCGTACACGAGGACGCACATGAGAGGCCGCATCCGCTTGCCGCCGCCCGCCCGGCCGGTGTCGAGGCCGAGGTGGTACAGCATCATGCCGTAGAAGGGCTGCAGCGCCGACTCGGCTTGGGCGAGCACGTCGCGGATCTCTTCGTCGATCGCGGCGATCCGGGACGCGGTTGGCGCGGAATTGGTCACCGAATTCCGATGGTAGCGGGTACCATTCACCTTCGATGGCATCACGCACGTACCGTGCCGAGGCGATCGTGCTCAAGACCATTGACTTCGGCGAGACGGATCGCATCCTCACGCTCCTCACTCGTCATTTCGGCAAGGTGAGCGTGGTCGCGAAGGGAATTCGCAAGCCCACCAGCCGTCTCGCAGGTCATGCGGAGCCCTTGACGCACGCCACCTATCAGCTCGCGCGCGGCCGGAACCTTGACGTGCTCACGGGTGCCGAATCGCGCGCGCTGTATCGCGAGCTCCGCGAGGACCTGCACGGCATCGCGGCGGGTTGGTACATCGCGGAGCTTGCCGACCGCTTCGCGCTCGAGCGCTCGCCGTCGGCCCCGTTGTTCGATCTCGTGGAGAGCGCGCTTCGTCACCTGGCGGCGGGCTACCTCCCGGCCCTCGTGTGCCGCTGGTTCGATCTGCATCTCCTCGATCGCACCGGATTCCGGCCCGAGCTGGGCCGCTGCCTGCAATGCGGATCGGCGCCCGTCGAGGTCACGAACGCATGGATCGTTGACGCTGGCGGCCTGGTCTGCGCGACGTGTGCGCCGGCCGATACGCAGGGGCCGCGCGCCCTCTCCGTGCGCGCGCTCAAGTCGCTCCGCTACCTGCTCGTGAGCAACTTCGACGGTGCCTCGCTCCTGCGCGTCGACGACGCGCTCGCGATCGAGCTCGAGCGCCACCTGCGCTCGTTCCTGCAGAACGTCCTCGATCGCGAGATCCACTCCGCGCGCCTGCTCGACGAGCTCGCGCGGCTGCCGCGCGCCGTCCCCGCGATCACATGACGGAGGCCCCGCCACCGGAGCTCTTCGACAAGCTGGTCTCCCTCGCCAAACGCCGCGGGTTCGTGTTCCCGTCGAGCGAGATCTACGGCGGCGCAGACTCGACCTGGGACTTCGGTCCGCTGGGCGTCGAGCTCAAGAACAACGTGAAGCGCGCGTGGTGGCGCTCGATGGTCCAGCTCCGCGAGGACATCGTCGGCCTCGATGCGGCCATCCTCATGCACCCCAAGGTGTGGGAAGCGTCGGGTCACGTCGAGAACTTCACCGATCCGCTCGTCGAGTGCGCGAACTGCAAGCACCGCTACCGGCTCGACGAGCTCCCCAACGGCGCCGACGGACCGTGTCCGAGCTGCGGCCAGAAGAAGCTCGGCGCGCCTCGGAAGTTCAATCTGATGTTCAAGACGTTCGTCGGGCCCGTCGAGGACTCCGCCTCGGTCGCGTGGCTGCGGCCGGAGACTGCGCAGGGGATCTTCGTGAACTTCGACAATGTCCAGCAGTCGATGCGCAAGAAGCTCCCGTTCGGCATCGCGCAGATCGGCAAGTCCTTTCGCAACGAGATCACGCCCGGCAACTTCATCTTCCGCTCGCGCGAGTTCGAGCAGATGGAGATGCAGTACTTCGTGCGGCCTGAGGACGCACCTCGGATCTACGAGGAGTGGAAGGAGACGCGTCGCCAGTGGTACCGCGACCTCGCGCACCACGACGACCTCTTTCGCTTCCGCGAGCATGCGCCCCAGGAGCGCGCGCACTACGCGGCGCAGGCCTTCGACATCGAGTTCCGGTACCCGTTCGGCTGGAAGGAGCTCGAAGGGATCCACAACCGGACCGACTTTGACCTGAAGCGGCACGCGGAGTTCTCCGGCAAGAAGCTTGAGTACTTCGACGACTCCGCGAACGAGCGGTTCGTGCCATACGTGGTCGAGACCGCGGTCGGGGCCGACCGCGCGACGTTCGCGTTCCTCTGCGCCGCCTACGACGAAGAGCCGGACAAGGACGGCGTGCGGGTCGTGCTGCGGCTGCACCGGGACCTCGCGCCGTACAAGGTCGCGATCCTCCCGCTGTCGAAGAAGCCGGAGCTCACCGAGCTGTCTCGCGCCGTGTGGGCTCGGGTCCGGCCGCATTTCCAGTCGACCTTCGATGAGACGCAGGCGATCGGGCGCCGCTATCGCCGCCAGGATGAGATCGGTACACCGCTGTGCGTCACCGTGGACTTCGACTCGCTCCAGGACCACGCGGTCACGATCCGCGATCGCGACGACATGTCCCAGGTGCGGGTGCAGATCGAGGAGCTCGTGCCGGCGCTCCGGGAGAAGCTCGGCCTCGCCTGATCTCGCGCCGCTGGCGCCAGCGGCGCTCGCTCTGCTGTTCTTCGCCGCCGGCGTCCGCACCCCGCTTCTCGCGCTGCTCGCATTTCGGCGTGTCCGCAACGTGGCGCTCGTCGCCGTGCCGTTTGGCGCGGGACTGCTCGTTGTCGCGGCCGTCGGGCCATCGCTCGCCGAGGCCGACCGCATCGGCCTCATGGCCGTGGCGATCGCGCCCGCGCTCCTGGTCGCGCCCGCGCTGGCCGGCGCGATCGGTGGCCGGATGGATCGAACCGGCGCGCTCGTGATCGGATCCATCGCGGCGTGGCTGGTGCTCGCTCTCACGCGCGGAGGCACCGCGGCCGGCGTCGCGCAGACGACGATGCTGCCGTTCCTCATCGGCGCGGGCGTCACCTCCGCCGTACCGATGCTTCCGGCAATGCTGCGGACCGCCGCACAGCGCCTGGGCGACGTCGCGTTCCTCGTCCTCGCGGCCATCGCCATTTCGAGCGCGGGCGCGCTCCAGTCCGCGAACGGCCTCGCGGCGCTCGCGCTGTTCGCGGCGATCGCGGGCTCCGCGGCTATCGTGGGGCGGATCGGCGGCGTGGACCTCGGCTCCGCACTTGCCGGCGCGGGGTCCCGGGATCCGGCGGTCGCCACCGGGCTTGCCGTCGCGCTCGGCGGTGGGCCGGCGATCCCCCTGTACTCGGGCATCCTCCTCCTCGCCCTGTCCGCGGGCCTTGCCGCGCGAAACCGCCGCAAAGCTCGGTAACCGCGTTGCATCGGGCAGATCCGGCATCGAGGATTCGGGCGTGATCCTGCTGCCCGCTATCACCGCCCTCGTGGCCGCTGCCTTCGCCGTGGTCGTCGTTCGCCAGTACGTGGGCCACCGGAAGACCTACCAGCTCATGTGGGCGACGGGCTTCGCGATGTTCGCCGTCGCGGCGTTCGCCGGCTACCTCGCGCGCAGCGGCGGAACGACGGAGACCGAGTATCGCCTCTTCTATCTCTTCGGCGCGATCCTCAACGTCGCCTGGCTCGCGCTCGGCACGCTGTATCTCTTAGCGCCGCGTCGATGGGCCGACCTCGCGCTTGCCGCCGTCGCGTTGCTGTCGCTCGTCGCCGCGTATGCGGTGGTCGCGGCGCCCGTGGACGTCACCGCGGCGGCCGACAGCGGCCGCGGCTTCCCCAACGGCTCGCTCGCGCGGATCCTCGCCGGCGTCGGAAGCGGCCTTGGAAGCATCGTCCTGGTTGCTGGTGCGCTGTGGTCAGCGTGGATCTTCCTGCGCAAGCGTCACAACGGCCGGCGGGCCATCGCGAACGTCGTGATCGCCGTGGGGGTGGTGATCGTCGCGGCCGGCGGGACGGTGACGTTCAC
>JALYKF010000190.1 GCA_030774905.1 Chloroflexota bacterium | reverse complement strand
GAGGTCATGGATTCGAATCCCGTCCGGGCTACTGCTACGTTCGCCGCGATGCCGGCCTATGTCGCGCTGCTTCGCGGGATCAACGTTGGCGGCAATCGCATGATCAAGATGGCCGACCTGCGCGCGGTCTTCGTCGCCGCCGATGCGGATGACGTCGCGACGTACATCCAGAGCGGTAATGTCGTGTTCACCCACGCGGCGCGATCGGAGCCCACGCTCGCGGCCGAGCTCGAGAAACGGATCGCCAAGGCCGCGGGGTTCCCGGTGCCGGTCGTGTTGCGCTCCGCGGCCCAGCTCGCGCGCGTGATCGAGGACAGTCCCTTCCCCGATGCGGATACCGACCACCTCCACGTCGCGTTCTTGGCAGCGCGCCCCCCGTCGAACACGCCGGCAATCGATGCGCGCGCCTTCGCACCGGAGTGCTATGCAGCCGTCGGCCGCGAGCTCTACCTCTACCTGCCCGACGGAATGGGCCGTTCGAGGCTCGCGGCCGCCGTCCTCGCCAAGCCGAAGGCGATCGGGGCCGGGGGCACGGCGCGCAACTGGCGCACGGTGTTGAAGCTGAACGAGCTCGCGTCGGCGCGATGATCGTGAAGTCCAAGGACGAGGTCGGCCTTCGCGACATCGCGGGATACTTCCTTCGGCTGGGCGCGCTCGGCTTCGGCGGCCCGATCGCGCTCGCCGGCTACATGCAGCGCGACCTGGTCGAGCGGCGTGGCTGGATCACGCAGGAGGAATACCTCGAGGGCCTTGCGGTCGCCCAGACGATGCCTGGGCCGCTCGCGGCGCAGCTCGCGATGTGGCTCGGCTACGTCCGCCGCGGGTTCTGGGGCGCGGTGGCAGCCGCGATCCCGTTCATCTTGCCGCCGTTCGTCATTGTCATCGTCGTCGCGGCTCTGTACGTCGCGCTCGAGGGCAGCACCGTCATCCAAGCCCTGTTCTACGGAGTAGGCCCGACCGTGATCGCGCTCATCCTCCGCGGTGCGTGGAAGCTGCTGAAGGTCACCGTGAAAAGCGACCGGCGGCTGTGGGTCATCTTCGCCGTCGTAGCCGTCGTCACGTTCGCGGTCCGGAGCGAGGTCGCGATCATGGTCGTGCTGTCGGGCCTCGTGGGCGTGCTGCTGTACGCCCCGCCGTCCTGGACGCGCCTCCCAGGGACGCCGCTGCTCATTCCGCTTGGCGTCGAGCACATCGTCGCCGCGACGCAGCGCACAGATCCGAACACACTCTTGACGCTCGGAATCTTCTTCTTCAAGGCCGGAGCGTTCACCTTCGGCTCTGGTCTCGCGATCGTGCCGTTCCTCCAGCAAGGGGTCGTCCACGAGTACGGCTGGCTTTCGGAGCGTGAGTTCCTCGATGCGGTGGCAATGGGGATGATCACGCCGGGCCCTGTCGTCATCACCGCCGTCTTCGTCGGTTACCTCGTGGCGGGGTTCGCCGGTGCGGCGATCGCGGGCATCGGCGTGTTCCTGCCGCCCTTTCTCATGGTCGTCTGTTTCGGGCCGCTGATCATGCGATACCGGAAGCATCCGATGGTGCAGGGGTTCACGAAGGGCGCCACGGCCGCAGCGGCCGGTGCGATCGTCGGCGCCGCCGGCGTCATCGCGACCCAGGTGCTCGTGGATCTGCCGACGGTCGCGATCTTCGCCGTCGCCTTCGTGATCCTGTGGCGCTTCAAAGTTTCGGAGCCGCTGTTGGTCGGAGCCTCAGCGATCGCCGGCCTCGTCCTATTCAACGTGCGGTAGCGAGCCCATCGGCGAGCGTTGCGACACGGTCGCGGAGCTCATCGCGCAGGGCCGCGTCCGCATCCCGATGCGCGAGGACCCAGTGCTCGTCCGCAGGGGCATCGCAGTCGATCGCGATCGTGCGGTCGGCGCCGGTGCGGAGCGCAGATGGTGCGTCGTGCTCCAACTGATCGAATGCGGCTGTGCCGGCGAGCAGCGGCTCGAGCGCGGGGCTCACGGCGGTCTGTGGCTCGCGCCCCGCGGATCGGGCATGCCATCCCGGCGGTGGCGTCGCGTTGAAGTACGCAGCCGCGATCCGACTGCGAAGTGCGCCGTGCTCGCAGACGAACTGGACGACCTTGACGCTCACTCGTTCATGAACTTCGCGAGGTCGGCTCGGCCCTTACGCCGCACCATCGCCTTCAGGACGGGGGTCCAGCCGATGAGAAGGCCCAGGGTCCCGAACGCCTGACGCGACCACGTCCAGAACGGGAACGCATCGACGTGGTCGGTCACCTTCCCATCTGCGAAGCGGAAGCGAGCCCGAATGTCATTCACGACGTGCTTGCCGGTCGACGGGAAGGTGTATCGCGCGATCCAGCGCGCCGTGCCCGAGGTCGCGTCGGCCTGGTGTTCCCG
>JALYKF010000189.1 GCA_030774905.1 Chloroflexota bacterium | reverse complement strand
AGGCTCAGGAGGCCTGGGTCGCGACGATCGAGTGGTTCCGGAAGTACCTCGTTTGATCCCTGAAACCTTCGCTGCCTTCGGCTGCTCCGGTTTCGGGGGCCTGCGGCTCAGTCGGGCAAAGCCCGCCTTCGCCTGCTAGTTCTGCTTCGCGCCCCGCTGGCGGTGGCGTTCGATGGTCTGGAGCAGCTCGTTCACGTCGAAGGGCTTCGCGATATAGCCGGTAGCGCCGATCTCCTCGGCCCAGCGGCGCGCGCTCTCGGCGGCGGTCATGACCACGATGGGATAGCTGTGGTGACGCTCGCGGTACTCCTTGGCGAAGCCCCAGCCGTCGAGGACGGGCATGCGCATGTCGAGGAGAATGAGCGACGGAACGAGCTCAGTCAGCGCGTCGAGCGCCTCCGCGCCATTGGAGGCGGTCCGGACAGCGAGGCCTTCGCTCTCGAGGAAATCGCGCAGCATCGCGAGGATCTCGGGGTCATCGTCGACGACGAGGATCGGGCGGCCGCCGCCTGTCGAGTCATCGAGCCGCGGCCGTACAGCCGGCCGGCGCCCGGGGACGTTGGGCTCGTCCTGCCCGAGGACGATGCGTTGGAGGTCCACCGTCAACTCAGCTTTCCTTCTTCGGCGACCGGTAGCGCGACATGGAACGTGCTGCCCTCGCCGACCGTGCTTTCCACCCAGATGCGTCCACCGTGCTTTTGTGCGATGCCGCGGCAAATGTATAGACCCAGGCCGATGCCCGCATAGCGGCGCGCATCGACATTGGCCGCGCGATGGAACCGTTCGAACACGTGCGGGACATCGGACGCGGGGATCCCGATGCCATGGTCACGGACGCTGATCCGGATATCACCCTCGGATCGCCACGCGTTGACCTCGACCGGGCTCTCGTCGTCGCTGTACTTGATCCCGTTCTCCACGAGGTTGTCGACGAGCTGCTCGATCCGGCGACGGTCGAAGCTACCGGTGAGCCGCTCGCGCGCATCGACGATGATCCGCTCCTTCTCGGGCCGGCTCCGCTCCGCGACGGCGCGGACGACCGCGGCGACGTCGATCGGCTCGCGACGCACGTCGAGCTTGCCTTCCTCGATGCGCGAGGCGTCGAGGAGGTCCTCGACGAGCGCCGAGAGCCGGCGAGCCTCGCGCGCGATGCGGCCGATGGCCGGCTGATGCTGCGCGAGGCTCGGGTCGCGGCCGAACCGCAGCTCGAGGATCTGCGCCTGCCCGAGCAGGGTGGTGAGCGGCGTCTTGAGCTCGTGTGCCGCTGCCGACACGAAGTCCTCTTTCAGCTTGGTGGCCTCTTCCTGCGCCTGCACCCGCGCGGCCTCGTCGATCAGCGCCCGGCTCTCGAGAACGACCGCGGCTTGATCGGCGAGCAGCTGCGCGAGTGAAAGGTCGTCAGTGGAGAAGACCGGCTGGAACGCCGCGAAGGCTGCGAGGACGCCGATCCGGCGATCGCCGGCCGTGATCGGCGCGACCAGCACCGGTCCGACGGCCGCGGCCCGGTACGCGGCCGCATGTTGCGGATGCGCCCGCGCCGCGTCCGGGAAGTACTCGGCGGTCTGTGAGGTGAACACCCGAGCGGCGAGGAAGTCGCTGCCCTCCGGGACCTCGGTAGGCAGCGCGCCGTGCCCGTTATCGAATCGCAGAGCCTTCGCATCGGGGTCGTACAACCCGATCGTCGCGCGCGCGCCGAAGGACTCGCCGGTGCCGCGCTCGAGCTCGCGCAGGATCGCCTCGGTCGTGGGGAGGCGTGGCAACGTGCTCGCACGCTCGAGGAACGCGCGAAGCTCGGGCTCCTGCCAGTAGCGGCGGAGCTGCGCGGGGGGCGCGAAGCCGAGCACCCAGGCGATGGCGGCGAAGAGGGCGAGCACCTGCGTCGCGCCCGAGAAGACTCCGGCGGACGCCGGCGCGATGGTGCTCCCTGCGGCCACCAACACGGCGACGCCCAGGGAGCCCATCCCGGCCGCGACCGCTTGGGTGCGCCGCTTCGTGACGCCAGACGAGCGTTGCGACAGCCGCACGAACCCGAATGCGGCGTACAGGGCAACGGCAGCGAAGTACACGATCAGGAACAGGGTCGCGGCCGGATCGAGCGGGGTGCTGGTGACGACCAGGATGACGGTCGTGATGAGGCCGCCGAGCGTCGCTGCACGGACCACCAGCGGCACGCCCGCGAAGTCGGCGAGCAGCCGCAGCATCACGTACGGAACTGACATGACGAGGATGGTCGCGGTCGCTGTGGTGATCGCGTTCGGAGCGATCCCGACCAGCTGCAGCGCCGGCGCCTCGAGGACCGCGAATGCGAGCGCGCCGAAGAACAGCGCGGTGTCGACGGCGATGCGCGTGCGCCGGCGGTACGCAGCGAACGCAACGAGAACGAAGATGCCGACGAAGAGGACGTTGTTGATGCCTTGGATGAGCTGGAGCGCTGTCACTGGCGCGGAATGCTACTGGCCAGACTGCTCCTTCAGCATCGCGCGGATCGCCTCACGACCCTGCGGCGACGACTCGGGGACCGGCGCCTGCACGGGCGGCACGATGATGGCTTGCTCGCTTGCCGGCGCGGGATGTGGCAGCTCGACGTCCTCCGGTCCGCCCGCGGCGCGGATGTGGGCCCGCTCGGCGTCCGGCGAGTCGAGGCCGATGAGCTTGTCGACGAGCTTCCGATTGCGCATCGAACGCGCGAGCGCGCCGAGCACCGCGGGATTGCGCAGGGCGTTCGGGTCCTGCTGGGCGAGCGGCGTGAGGGCGACCTCCTGCGCGAGCTCGGTCGAGGAGATCGTCACGTTCTCCTTCTTCGCGAGTGCGTCGAGCACGAGCAGCGACTTCGCCCGGCGCTCGGCCGTCGCGCGCCAGTCGGCGCGGATCTCGTCCTCCGTCTTACGCGCCTGCAGCAGGAACTGCTCCCAGCTGAGCCCCTGCTCCGTCACGCGCGCCTTGAGGTCGGCCATCAGATGGTCGAGCTCGTCCGAGACGAGGATCTCGGGAACCTCGACCGTCGAGGTGTCCAGCAGGTGGGCGAGCAGCTTCTCGGCGGCGTCGTCACGGGCTTCGTGGAACGCGGCATGGGCGAGCTCACCGCGCACGGCCTTGTCCAGGTCCAAGACGGTCGCGACGCCAACGGTCTTGGCAAAGCCGTCGTCGAGCGGCGGCAGGATCTTCTCCGCCACCTGCGAGACCGTGGCCGTGAACACGCCGGTCTTCCCGCGGAGATCTTCGTCCGGGTAGTCCTCTGGGAACGCGAGCTCGAAGGTCTTCTCGTCGCCGGCCTTCGTCCCGACGAGCGCCTCGGCGAGGCCCGGGATCGCGTAGTCCTTGCCGAGCTCGAGATGCGCGTTGCGACCCATCGGCGGCATCTGCCGGCCGTCCAGCTTCACGTCGAGGTCGATCGTGAGCACGTCGTTCTTCTGCGCCGGACGGTCTACCGGCGTGAGCTCCGCGTGGTGCTCGCGCATCCCCGCGATGGTCTGCTCCACCTGCTCGTCGGTGATGGGGGTCGCCTGGACGGTGACACCCGCGGCGGCGTGATCGCCGAGCGCGACCTCGGGACGGACGGGGACGGTCGCCGTGTACTTGAGCGGCTTCCCCGCCTCGAGCTGGCTCACCTCGACCTCGGGCCGATCGAGCCAGTCGATCTGCTCGAGGTCGGCGATCTCCTTGAATGTCTCGTCGACCACGTCGGCCGCCGCGTCTTCCCAGAGGTGGTCCGCCCCGTAGGTGCGCTCGTAGAGCGCCCGGGGCGCTTTGCCGGGGCGGAAGCCCGGGATCTTCGCGTGCTGCACGTGCTTTTGGAACGCCCGCTCGCTCGCGCGCTCCAGGCGGTCGGCATCGACCTCCACGTTCAGCGCGACGATCGAGCCGGGCTTGCGCTCGATGCTGTGGGTGAATGAACGCGCCGGGGCGTCCTGCTCGGTGGTCATCGGAGACACGAGTTTAGGCGCCTGCGCCGTATGCTGCGAACGCCCCGATGTACTTCTACGAGATCCACGAGCCGGACGACGACCTCGGCACGGCCGTCCTCCTGTCCCACGAGGACCGCTTCTCGCCCGCGGAGTTCTTCCGGATGGTGAAGACGGCCCGGGACCTGGTCAAGGACAGCTTCGAAGAGGCCTCGCTCCCGGAGGCGATCGCCAATGAGCTCGAGCGGTCGAGCCACTTCGTGCACGTGACCGACGACCGGCTGCTCGCCTCGGTGAGCGTCGGCGACACGGATCAGGACACGTACCTCCTCGCGACCGACGAGAGCGTGCGCACCGTGTACGTCGAGGGCGAGGAGCCGAAGGCCAATGGCGACCGCCCCAACTAGCAAACCCCGCGTCGGCTTCGTGGGGCTCGGGATCATGGGCCAGCCGATGGCCCGCAATGCGCTGAAGGCCGGCTTCCCGGTGACCGCCACGAACCGCACGCTCGCGCGGGCCGATCCGCTCGGAGCCGAAGGCGCGACGGTCGTGCGAACGCCGCGCGAGGTCGCACAGGCTTCGGATCTCGTCATCACGATGGTGACGAACGCGCCGGAGGTCGAGGCGGTCACCTTTGGGCCCGATGGCATCGCCGACGGCGCGCACGACGGGCTCCTCGTGATCGACATGAGCAGCATCTCCCCCGTCGCGTCGCGCGCGTTCGCCGAGCGGGCGGAGGAGAAGGGCTTCCGGACGCTGGACGCGCCCGTGTCGGGCGGTGAGATCGGCGCGGTCGAAGCGCGCCTCTCGATCATGGTGGGCGGCGACGAAGCCGACGTCGAGCGCGCACGGCCGCTGTTCGAGGCGATCGGCAAGACGATCGTGCACATCGGCGGGCACGGCGCGGGGCAGGCGTGCAAGCTCGCGAACCAGATCGCCGTCGCGATCAACAACCTCGGCGTGTCCGAGGCGCTCGTGTTCGCGGCGGCGATGGGCATCGACCTCGAGCGCACCCGGCAGGTGATCGCGGGCGGCGCGGGCAGCTCGTGGGCGATGCAGAACTACGCGCCGAAGATGCTCGCGGGGGACTTCAAGCCCGGGTTCATGGTCGACCACCAGCAGAAGGACCTGCGCAACGTGTTGGATGCCGCGTACTCCGCCCATCTGGCGCTGCCGGGAACGTCCCTCGCGCACGCGCTGTACACGGCGCTGCAGCACGACGGCGGCGGGCGCGAAGGGAACCTCGCGATCATCAAGGTCATCGAGCGGCTGTCCGGGATCGAGGCTCGCGTCAGATCCTGACCTTCGATGAGTCGCTCGCGCGCCTCGCGACGCTGTCAGACGCCGAGCTGGGCCGCCAGCTGTGGTCGTTCCGCGGCAAGCCATCGGAGCTCGGAGGCGCGCTGTATCACGCCCTCGAAGAAGAGCAACGCGCCGTGGTCGAGGCGCCGCGGCCGCCGACCGAGGCCCCGTGGATCCTCTCGCTCGCCCAGAGCGCCTTGGGCGAGCTCCGCGGCCTGCTCGCCGGCCTCGATGACGCGCTCCTCGATCGCGCACCGGCGGAAGGCGAATGGTCGCTGCGCGAGACGCTAGCCCATGCGATCGGCGTCGAGCGCTCGTACCGCGCGAATACCAGCTACTCGGTGACCCGCGTCGGAGCCGATCCGGTCCTCATGCCGACCGAGCGCCGGCCGGCGCCCGACCCTGGCGATACCGCAGGCGGCGTCCTGGACATCCTCGGTCGATTCGCGGCGCGACGAGCGGAAACGGACGCTGCCTTCGCGACGCTGGACGAAGCTGCGCTCGCGCGCCCGACCGTCTGGGGCGGCTACGACGTGGACGTGCGCCACCGCTTGCACCGGTTCGCGTCGCACATCACCGAGCACGCGTACCAGTGCGAGAAGGCGATCCGCGCGCTCGATGCGTACGGCGGCGACGCCCGCGCGATCTGCCGCCGCATCGGCGCCATGCGCGGTCTGCACGAGCGCAGGAGCGACCCGGTGACACTGCGAGCACTTGACGCGGCGCTTGAGGAGAAGGCTCGGATCGCTTCAACTTCCTGATCGATGTGCCCGAGGTGGGACTCGAACCCACACGAGGTTTCCCTCATCGGCTCCTAAAACCGACGCGTCTACCGAACTTCGCCACTCGGGCGCTGCCCTGATGTTAACGATGGCCCTGAGCCTGCTGCCGGGGAGCGACGCAAGTAATCGCGCCAAATCTGTCGCTTGCGCAAAAGGCACGGCGCACCCGGATCCATGTAGATCCAGTGGAGCAGCGCGATGGAGTCGTGCTTTCATATGCGAGTCGGTGGCTCGGGTGCCGACCAGGCCGGACGAATGTGCCGATCCATCCGCGGAGCTTGACAGCGGAGCGCAGCTCACCTTGCAGCCACTCAACGTGAGCGCGGCTTCCAGACACGAAGTGCACCCGGAGGTATTCGTAGTAGTAATCCGAGCGTCGGGTGGTGTCCGCCCGCCAGATCTTGTTGATGATGCTCCCGTCGCCGTCCAGAAGGCCGCGCACAAGGTGAGCGAGCAAGACGTCCGGGACTCTGATCGCACCGAGCGTGAGGCTCTTCCGGGGTGTCAGCCCGGCTTCTTCGAGCCAACGGTAGAGAACGGCGTCCTTGATCTGGAACCGGTAGAGCTCGCGCCCGACGCGAGTCCGGTCCACTCGGTACTTCGGGTCGCGACCGAGGCATTGCAACAACGTTGCGACAAGTTGGGCGTCCTGGCTGACGAAGGCGATCGCGTGCCTTCCTTCGATCAGGCAGCCATCAGTTGCGATCAGGCCGACGGCATACGCCGTCGCGGGTGTCCACTCGTATGACGTTGGCCGTGCCGACACTCCGGCCCAGCGCGTGAGCTCAATTGGTGTCCGGCGCTGATATGTGAGTCCAATGTGTGCTGCCGCTGCGCGCGCGATCCGCGGATCTGATGCAGCAGTCTTGCCGCTAGCCCAACCTTTCCCCGAACCAACCACCAACCGAAGATGACGAGTCTCTGAAGCCGTGTCCATAGGACTAGGCCGGCGCCCGCCGAGATGCGTGCCTGGTCGATCGTCTCACGTGTGGCCCGCGCTGCGGTGAGCGGTCGGCAGCGCATGAGGCGCGTGCTCCTGCCGGCGACTTGGGTGTGCGCGTACGTGCGTGAGGGTTCGAGTCCCTCGCCCACCGGCGTCACCTAGCCTAGGCAGCCACGGCCGGCGACATATTCGGGCGGACGCACGAGCTACTCAACCCGCTGCTCCGATGGACCGAACACACAGCTAGCCGCTAATCTTCCTGCAAGGTGTCGAACGGACCGCCGTTTCGACCAAACGGACCAGACCGGTCGTGACCGCCCTGAACAGTCGTCATGACGGGTCGGGGGGGCGCGACATGGTCATCAGCTGGACTCGGCTCGTCGGCACGGCCCGAGTCACGATCCACACCCACGACGAAGCGCTCCGGCGGTACGTCGAGGAGGTCCTCCGCGACCACGCCCAGGTCGCGGCCGAGCTGAGCGTGCACCGCCGCGAGGGGACACCGCCACATCTGGTGCTCGTGGACCTGGACGCGGCTCACGCGATCGAGACGTTGCGCGCCTATACCCAGGGTGCGAGCGTCGTCCCGACGATCGCACTCACCCGCAGCGCGGAGCTGCAGCCGCGGCTGGCGGCGTTCGCCAACGGCGCTGACGACGTGATCACCCTTCCAGCGGCCCATCCTGAGATCGTCGCCCGGGTCCGCGCCCTGCTCCGCCGCTCGTACGGGGCGCGGCTCGCCTTCGTCCCGGCGGTGAAGGTGGGCGACCTCGAGATCGACGTCATGGAGAACCGCGTCCGGTGCGGGACCACAGTGCCCGCGCTGACGAGCACGGAGCAGGCCATCCTCTTCGTCCTGGCATCCAACGCCGGCCACACCGTGAGCCGCGACACGATCCGGCGGACCGTGTGGGGCACCGCCGACGCTCCACCGAGCAATATCGTCGACCGGCACGTGCGATCTCTGCGCTCGAAGCTCGGCGATTCCTGGCGCGCGCCGCGGTACATCGCGACGGTCCGTCAAGCCGGATACCGGCTGGTGGCCGCGTGAGCAGCGACCCGATGAAGCTCGTCAAGTACATCTGCGGCGCGCGCGCGCACGCCGACGGGCGGAGCGAGTCCGCCTTGACGATCCACCAGGGCGCGTGGGCGTTCTGCCCGATGGGCGGCGACGCCACGGGTCACGACTGGAAGCCGAGCGACGGCCTACCGCTCCCTGAGGCGATGCGGTTGACGACCCGGCAGCAAGCTGCGGCTGCAGCCGCCGTGGCTGCGACCGAGCCCGCGAAGCCGGCGCCGCCGGCTGCGGCGAAGGGCAAGTCGAAGCCGCGCTGAGGCCGCCGGCCTAGAACCCCGGCTTCGCGAGGTACATCGCCGCGAGCGTGAACTGACCGAACTCCCAGTCCGATGCGGTCAGCGCGTAGCCGCGTAGCCGCGGACTCACCAGGTAACGCACCTCGGTCGAGTAGAGGAACGCCACAGGCGCATCGCGGGTCAGAACGCGCTGCGCCTCCTTGTAGAGATCGAGCCGCTTGCCGGGATCGCGCTCGACGTCCGCGCGGTCGACCAGCGAGTCGAATTCGACGCTCGCATAGCCGACGTGCGTGACGGTCGAGCCGCCGTGAAAGATCGTAGATAGCCAGTCCTGCGGATCGGGGTAGTCCGAGCACCAGCCGAGGACGAACAGTTGCGGGACCTGCTCCGGTCTCGTCACGAGCCGGGAGCCCAACGGAGACAGCGCGTCCTCGGTCACCATGACGCCGAGATTGTCCTTCCATTGCGACACCGCCCACCGCACGCGAGCAGCCTGCTGGCTCGGCGGACGCGCGGCATACGTGAACCGCACGGGGGGCAGCTGACCGGCGTACCGCGAACCCGCGAGCAGCGCGCGGGCCGCGATCGGGTCGAACGACTGGGTGCGATCCGCGGGATCGCTGCCTGGCACGCCAGGCGGCAGCAGGGACATCGCCGGCCTGCCGGGAAGATCCAGAACGTCCCGGATGAAGGCGTCCCGATCCAGCGATCGAGCGAACGCGGTCCGCACGGCGATATCGTCGAACGGCGCCTTCTGGGTGTTGAAGCCGATGTAGAAGGTGCAGGAGCCGGGCGCGGCGATCGCGTCGGCCTCACGGCCGGCTGGAGCGACGTCGAGCTCGCCATTGCGGAAGGCCGCCGTCGCAACCGCTTGCTCGGGGATCATCACCTTGGTCCACCGCTTGATCTTCGCCGGCGCGCGATAGCGATCGTTGCGTTCGAAGACGAGCCGCTCGTTGTGTTTCCACTCGGTCAGCTTGAAGGGCCCGTTGCCGATGAAGGTGGCGGGCTCGGTCCATTTGACACCGCCGCTCGCGACATCGAAGGAGCGCACCGGGACGCCGACCCATAACGCGGCGATCGCGAGGAAATACGGCGCGGGCCGCGTCAGCGTGAAGACGACGTGCATCAGGTCGGGGGCCGCCACGCCGACCGCACGCCGGGCGGCAGCCAGCTCCTCGACCGTCGCCCGCCGCGGGTCCATGACGTTCCATTGCCCGCAACCGGTGATCACGTACCCGACGAAGGCGTAGTCGCCGGAGACGTTCGGGTCACACAGGCGTTTCCAGCCATCGACGAAGTCGGCTCCGGTCACCGGAGCGCCGTCCGAGTACAGGAGGCCATCCCTGAGCGTGAAGGTCACGGTGAGCCCGTCGTCGGAGACGACCGGGAGCGCACGGGCGGCCGCCGGGATGGGTCGCAAGGTCATCGGGTCGAACGTCAGGAGCGGCTCGAACACCATCATCGTGTGGCCGATCTCGCTAGCGAACGACTCCTTCTGTGGGTCGATCGTGTCGGGCTCTCCCGCCGCGACGGTCGCGATCTCACCGTTAGGGTCCGCCGGGTCGGGCGACGGGATCGGCACAGCCGTCTCCTGGCAGGCGGAAGCGAGCAGGCAGGCGAGGAGGAGGAGCCCGAGGCGTCTCACACTGGGATGTCGCGGCAGGAGGCGAAAGATCGCGGACGGTGCGCAACGACCCGACCCCGGGCGCGACCACTCCTTCAGTGAGCACGCCTTCGAGGATTGCTACCACCACACCTTCGGCACGGTGTGGTCGATCGCCCGGCGGGCGGCGCGCGACGACGGCGAGGCCGACGACGTCGTCCAGAAGGCGTACCTCGCGCTCTACCGCTACTGGTCCACGGGCGACCTGCGCGAGCCGCCCTCGCACCTCCTGTATCGGGTCGCCAAGCGCGGGGCCATCGATCTCATCCGCTCGCGTCAGCGCGCCATCCGCCTCTTCGAACGGCTTCCCCGCCCCGCGTCGGTCGACGATGTCACCGGTCCGCTCGATCGAGCGCTTCGCAAGCTCAGGCCGGACGATGCGGCGCTCGTGCTGATGCAGGCCGCGGGCGGGTTCAGCTACGAGGAGCTCGCTGCCATCGAGCGAAAGAGCGTGGCGGCCATCCGCTCGCGGCTGTTCCGCGCGCGACGGGAGCTCGCGCGCCGCTACGACGAGGAGGGCGGGGAGTGGTGAGCGACCGCGAGGAGCAGCTCGCCGCGCGACTCGGCGCGCCGCTCGCATCGGAGCGCGCCGCGACGGACCGCAACTGGCGCGCGGTGCGCGCCGGCATGGAGACCCCGGTACGTCCTCGCTTGCGCGGGGTCTTCGGGGCCGCGGCGACGGTCGCCCTGGCCGCCCTGGTGCTCGTCGCGGTCGGCTGGTGGCAAGGCGCGCGCGTGGACGTCGCGGGCGATCGGCTCCCGGTGCTCTACCGGCAGGAAGTCGCGCGCACGGCGATCGTCGCCGCGGGCATCGAGGCCAGCCTCACGATCGAGCAGAAGCACCTCGACAGCGGCACCCGACTGCGCGTCGTGGGCGTGACCGACGTGCGCCTCGGCCCGGAGCGCCTCCCCGCGGTCATCGAGTTGCGCTTCGCACGGCCGGGGGACGAGAGCTACGGGTTGCTCGCGCGGAGCGAACTGAGTGATCCGCGCCGCGCGACCGGCACGACGCGCACGTTGTATGAGGCACCGTTCCCCCCATCGGCGGATCACGATCCGTCGACGTATCGCGTGTGGCTGCACATCGAGACCGCAAGTGGGACGGTGGAGTCACCGGTCGTTGTCGTTCGCCTAGCGGACCGACCGGAAGGGCAACGAGCGGAAGCGAGTGGGGCTCAGTAGGCACGGCCTCTGCTCGCCGTAGCCGGCGGAGGTCGGTGGATGAAGATCGCAGAGCGTGCGGCCACGGGTCTGCCCGAGCGTGTACTGGTCGTGGAGGACGATCCGGACACGCAGTGCGTTCGGGGGCCGCCTGCCTGCCGCCATCGACGCGCGGCGCGAGATCACCGCCGCCTAGACCTAGAGCGCCAGCTCGGCCCCTTCGCGCGCCACGATCACCTCGAGGTCGCCACCCAGCCCGTCCGCGGCGTGCTGCGCTTCGACTGCGATGCGGTCGAGGGCGTCGTCGCTCCGGTCGGGATCGTGGTGGTACAGGACCAACCGCTTCGCTCCTGCCCGCTTCGCCACATCGAGTGCCGTTGCGACGGTCGAATGCCCCCACCCCGGCTTGAAGTCCGCGTCGAGGTACTGGCCGTCATGAATGAGGGCATCCGCGTTCTTCGCCAGCTCGATGACCGGATTCGCCTGGCCGCTGAACGGATCCTCGGTATCGGTCGCGTAGACGATCGATCGCCCGTCGGCTTCGATGCGATACGCGAGCGCGGGCGCGGGATGGAAGATCGTGGTCGCGCTCACCTGGTACGGACCGATCTTCCGCCTCGAGCCGCTCTCAAGCTCGTGCACCTCGAGCTGCACCGGCAGCCCGTCAAGGTCCACCGGGAAGAACGGATCGTCCATCCCGAGACCGAGCAGCTCCTTCAACGGGCGGTGCTGCTTCGGGCCGTAGAGCCGGAGGGTGCTCTTTGGGTCGTACGCGGGCCGGAAGAATGGGATCCCCTGGATGTGGTCCCAGTGGAGATGCGAGAGGAGCAGGTCCACGACGAGCGGCGACGTGCCGTTCAGCGTGAGGCCGAGCTCGCGCAAGCCGGTGCCCGCGTCGAGCACGAGCAGGTGTCCGGAGGAATCGCGCACCTCGATGCATGCGGTGTTGCCGCCGTAGCGCACCGTGCGCGGGCCCGGCGTAGGGATCGAGCCTCGGGTACCCCAGAACCGGATCTTCATGCGGTCGCCGCCGGCGCCGCGGCATCCCGGTCCCGCTCGGAGAGGCCACGTGCGGCCTCGGAGATGCTGCCCATGCCTTCGTCGCCGGCCTTCGGCCACGTGAACTCGAGCAGCTCGAGGGTGCGCTCGAGCTCCGGCTGCGCGCGATGCACCGCAGCCATCACCGCCGGATCCAGATGGGCGCCGGCCATTCCGTCCATGATCTCCATCGTCTTCTCGAGCGAGTACGCCGGCTTGTAGTAGCGCGGCGCGGTCAGCGCGTCGAAGACGTCCGCTGCCGCGACGATGCGCGCGCCGATGAGGATCTGATCCCCCTTCAGCCCCTTGGGGTAGCCGGTGCCGTCCATCCGCTCGTGGTGCTGGGCGGCGATCTCGGGCACCTCGCGCATGTCGGCAGGGAAATCGAGGTAGCTCAGGAACTCGGCCGTCTTCTCGGCGTGGGCCTTCATGTACGCGAACTCGGCCTCGTCGAGCTTTCCGGGCTTCTGGAGGAACCGGTCACGCACCGCGATCTTGCCGTAGTCGTGCAGCAGGGCCGCCGCGCGCAGCCGTTCGAGCTCGTCCTCGGACAGGCCCATCTCCGTGCCGATGACCTCGGCGTACCGCGTGACCCGCTTGCTGTGGCCGGCGGTCTGCTGGTCCCGCGCGTCGACGGTCGTCGCGAGCGTTTCGATGAGCGAGAGCCAGAGACGCTTCTGGGCCATGACGAGCTGCGCGTTCTCCACGGCGACAGCGGCAGACGATGCGAGCGATCCGAGCGTGGCCTCATCGTCTTGCGTGAACTCGCCGGTCTTCTTGTTCACGGCTTGGAAGACGCCGATGACCCCGCCGTGGCCGGTCATCGCGAGCGTGAGGAGGTTTCGGGTGTGGAAGCCGCTGCGTTGGTCGTTCTCCGGATTGAATCGCGGATCGGCGTACGCGTCGGGGATGTTGATGGTCTCGCCGGTCTCCGCGACGGTGCCGGCGATCCCGACGCCGATCGGGAACCGGATCTGCCCCACGCCCGTGCCTGTTGCCACCTTTGACCAGTACTCCTGACGGTCCCGGTCGACGATGTATATGGTCGCCCGCTCGGCGCCGACCATCGTCACCGTGGCATCCGCGATGAGCCGGAGCAGGGCGTCGAGATCGGTGACGGCCATGAGCTGGCGGGTGACGTCGAGGAGCGTGTCGAGGTCGCGACGGCCTGCTCCCTGTCGGCGCTCCTCGGCCCGCCGGGCGGCGCTCCGGCGGCCGGCGCGCGGCGCGGCCCGGCGC